>PHEX01000028.1 GCA_002843005.1 Candidatus Anoxymicrobium japonicum
TATGGTCAATGATCGAACACGGAAGGGAGTATGAACTTCGGGAAAACACATAAATCCTCTTGAAAATTCGGGAAGAATGTTCAGGCACCGTCTACCGCTAAAGCGGTAGACGGTGCCTGACCCCTCTACGCAGTAAAGGTAGACGGTGTCTGACCCCTGATGTTTTGCATATTAGTCAGAGATCGCATCCTGGAGGTCTTCGAGGTCTTTCCCGTTGCCCATTTCCGCGGTGGAGATGAGTCCCGTGTCTTTTCCCTGGATGAACTCTTCCACCATGTCGCGCGCCTTGCTGTCGGAGAACTGGATGGGCGGGGATTTCATGAAATAAGCGGACGGACCCACCAGAGCGCCTGATATGCCCCTGTCCATCGCGATCTTACAGGATCGCAGCGCGTCGATGACAATGCCGGCGGAGTTCGGCGAGTCCCACACCTCCATCTTGAGCTCTATGTTCAGTGGAACGTCCCCAAAGGCCGTTCCCTCGCAACGGAGGTAAGCCCACTTGCGGTCTTCCAGCCAGGGCACGAAGTCAGAGGGGCCGACGTGGATACAGTCGCTCTCGATCTTGCGATCGAGCTGGGAGGTTACGGAGTTTGTCTTGGATATCTTCTTGGACTCCAGCCGCTCGCGCTCGAGCATGTTCTTGAAGTCCATGTTGCCGCCGACGTTGAGCTGGCTCGTTTTGTCGAGCGTGACTCCGCGGTCGTTGAATAGGCGCACGAGAGCGCGGTGCACGATTGTGGCCCCGACCTGGCTTTTGATGTCGTCACCCACGATAGGCAACCCCGCGTGGTGGAACTTGCCCTGCCACATTTCTTCTTTTGCGATGAAGACCGGAATGCAGTTGACCACGCCGCAACCTGCCTTGAGGGCTTCGTCGATGTAGTAACGCGTGGCATCTTCGCTACCTACGGGAAGGTAGTTTATGAGGACGTCGGCCCCGCTCTCCGTCAGTTTCTTTGCGACGTCCACTTCAGGCGCCGTGCTCTCGGCAATGGTCTCTCTGTAGTATTTGCCAAGGCCATCCATGGTTGGGCCACGGTGCACCTTGACGCCCAACGGTGGCACGGTTGCGAACTTTTTCGTGTTGTTCGGCGGCTCGAGGATGGCTTCAGCGAGATCCTTGCCAACTTTGTTCGAGTCCACATCGAACGCGGCCACGAACTTGATGTCGTTCACGTGATAAGCTCCCATGGTCACGTGCATGAGTCCCGGAACGCCATCATCTTCGCTGGCGTTACGGTAATGCTCGACTCCTTGTATGAGGGATGAAGCGCAATTACCCACGCCTACTATTGCGACCCTGACTTCTGCCATCTTCAAATGCCTCCTTGTTCACATCGCGGTGGCTGAGCTAAACGCTCGAAGCCACCGAAATTTCGCTCTGTGTGGTATCCATTTCTATCTCGTCCAAACTGCTTGCGGCGTCCCTTTTCAGGATCATTCCCCGCTCGTGCTCGATCAGCTTGCCCAGCCACCTGATGTCGCTCTTCAAGAGATCGATCTTGTGGCGCATCATATTAGTGCGGTAATGCTCCTTGTCTCTGTTGCTCGAATAATACGTTTTGACCGTGGCGACCTGCGCTTCGAGGGACTCACGCCTGATTTCGAGCAGTGACAGGCGGGACTCAGGCGCCAGGTACTGGAAGAACGCCATGCGCACATCAAACTTCTCGCCTTCAGCAAGGCGCGCATCTGAGAGGTTGTCCGTAAGCATGCGCATGAACTTCCCCTCACCGTCCCCTGTGATGCGGTACACGTTGCGATGTCTCGTCTTCTCCTTGACGGAGTAAGCCCGCTCAATGGCACCCGACTTCTCGAGACGTTTCAGCGCGGGATAGAGAGAACCGTAGCTCACTACCCAGAAATGACCGAGCATATACGAGAGCCGCTTCTTCAGCTCGTACCCGTGCATCGGCTTTTCCTTGAGAAGGCCCAGAATCGCCAGATCAAGCACTTTCCGTCGCCTTTCCTTACAATTGACTCCCAATATATCAATTCGATATATCAGAACAGAAGTATATATCGATTTGATACATCTGTCAACAGACGAAGCGGGCGGTGGAAAATAGCCTTGCGCCAACCTGTTTTCGGCCTATTTGCTACAATGCTTCCACGCCTCTTGATGACGAGAAAAGGATGACGCGGTGGAACAGTCCGAGGCTCAGGAGAAGTCGAGAACCCTCGCGGCGAATATCGAGACCGTGATAAAGGGAAAGCGCCGTACGGTCGAGCTGGCGGTCATTGCGTTGATGTGCGGAGGCCATCTTCTGATAGAGGACGTTCCCGGCACCGGCAAGACAATGCTCGCCCGGTCCCTCGCGTGCTCGATAGAGAGTTCGTTTCAACGCATCCAGTTCACCCCCGACCTGCTTCCATCTGACGTGACGGGGGTCTCAGTGTTCAACCAGAAAACGTGCGAGTTTGAGTTCCAGCCGGGCCCGATATTCGCCAACGTGGTTCTGATCGACGAAATCAATCGCACCACGCCGCGCACGCAATCCAGCCTGCTGGAGGCAATGGAAGAGCGCCAGGTGACCGTGGACGGCCAGACCATGCGCCTGCCGGACCCGTTTTTCGTGATAGCAACCCAGAACCCGATAGAGTTTTATGGCACATACCCTCTGCCTGAAGGGCAGCGGGATCGTTTCATCATATCCGCGGGGCTTGGATACCCATCCTTCGAGTCCGAGAAGATGATCGCGACTGATCAGATGTTTAGACATCCAATAGACACCATCAAGCCCGTGTTGAACGCCGATGAGATCAGGGAGATACAGTCCGCGGTAAAAGAGGTGTATTTGCACCCGGATCTGATGGATTACGCTGTAACTATTGTGCACATGACCAGGAACCATCCCGCCCTTCTGCTGGGAGCAAGCCCGAGAGGAAGCCTGGCGCTGGCGCGCACTTCACAGGCGTCAGCGATGATGGACGGCCGCGACTACGTGATTCCTGATGACATCAAAGAAATGGCCCGGTGGGCGCTGCCGCACAGGTTTATCACCAGAGAGCGCTCGCGCACTCGCATGCGCGAGTCGACGGAAATAATGTCGGAGATACTCGAACAGGCGCCCGTGCCCGTGAAAGAAACCGGGTGCCGGGACGAGGGAATTTGACAAAGAGATCCCTCGTTACCGCGCTTGTCGGCCTGGCGCTGCTGTTGATCGCATCCAGCATCAAGTCGGGGTGGCTTTACCTTGTCGCAAGCGTTCTCTTTTCTCTCCTGCTCGTGGACATCCTTGCTGGCTGGCGGGCGACGCGCAAGCTGGACGTGTGTCGCTCGATGTCGGCTCGAGTCTTTGAGGGTGATCCATTCAGTGTGTTGATCCGCGTGAGCAACACAGGGAGCGCTGGCAGACGCCTGCTGACGGTGAAAGATCTCCTGTTCAAAGGCAAGGGAAGCGATGCCCCGGGAAACAGAATGCGTTCTCACAGGGCGGAGTTCAAAGAGTTTTTGCGCACGGGCAACGCGGTCGACGCTCGAGGTCGCGCGCGCGACTCCAGCGTTAAGACAATAGCTTTTGAGTACGTTCCAGGTCATACCGGGGTAGATGCGTCTTATGAGATGGTGGCGCCCAGACGTGGCGTGTATGGCCCCGCGGAGATGAGCGTTTCGTCGGGTGGCGTTTTTGGAAGCGCCAGTATCCGCAGAAGAACGTCAACCGGAGAGCGCCTGATAGTTTTTCCCCGAATATCCCCTGTTGATTCATCTTATTTCAACGCACACGTGAGTCCTGTCCCCGTCGAGTCGATCGAGTGGTCCCGCAAAGGCATCGGCCAGAATTACTACGGGACACGGGAGTACTCCAGGGGCGACTCGCTACGTCACATACACTGGCGTTCCAGCGCGAGGCGAGGCACGCTCATCGTGAAAGAGTATGAGCAGGAACTGAAGCCTTTTGTTGCGCTTGCCGTAGCGCTATGGCCACCTGTGTTTGGAGATGAAAATCACAACAGCATGGAGGACGGTCTGCGCGCCGCGGCCTCCATTGTCAGCTTCTACGAGTCGATGGGGCATCTTCCGCTGCTGGTTCTTCCAGACGGTAACGCGTTTGAGAGTGTAGAAGCATTCACCCTCTTCGGTTGCCTCGAGACGCTTGCCTCATACAAGCCCCCGGCGCCTCTGATAAAATCTCGCGCGGAAAAGGCCGTGGTCAAAGTTCTCGAGACAACGCGTGAACTGATGCCGCCCGGCCAGCCGCTCGTTCTGGTTACAAACGCCCCCCCTGAAAGTGTGGCGGAGGCTCTCGAATCGTTTGGCGATTGTCTGGCAGGCTCGCTCGTTCTAGCGCTGGATGGCGCCTACGGGCCTCGATGGGAAGAGGAATGGCCGTATGAAGCGCCGTGGCTGGCGAGGTTTACCGGCCTTCCCTTTACTCTCTACGCGATTACGTCTGATCGGGAGATAGGTCGATGCTTGAGCGAATCATTGAGTACTATCGCTTTATAAACAGGCCGCCATATCACGAGAAGTCCAGTGGCTTTCGCGTGGCCGTTCTGGCCACGGTACTCATAAGCGTCGTGGCGGTGGTGAAGTATGGCGCGGTCGGTTGGGACGCCGGGGCACTGGTGGTCATTGAAGTCATAGCGGGCTCGACGTTTTCATACTACACGAGGGACCGGGCAAATCTGCTTGTAAAGATCGTCCTGAGCGTCCTGCTGCTCACCGTGTTTTTTGTTTTCTGGACCGAACTGGGCAGCTCGATCTACGACCTCAGGTACCCGCTCGTGAAGCTCTTTTTGTGTCTGCAGGTTCTGCACTCGTTTGACCTGCCCGCTCGAAGAGATCTCGACTTCTCGCTGGTCAGCTCAGCGGTGCTCATAGCGTTCGCGGGATCGATGAGCGTTTCGAGCGACTTCCTCTACTTCATAGTGCCGTTCTTCGTGATAGGACTCGCGTCTCTCTATCTGGGGCACAGGTCGTCGCTTGTGGCACAGTCCGATCTCTTTGTCCCGGCGAAGAAGAGCCACCCCGGGAGATTGCTGGCAGTGACCGGCCTGGCCATTGTGCCGATTGTCCTGTTGATATTCATGGCGTTGCCGCGCCTGTCGGGCTTCAACAGCCCCTACCTGCCGATGACAAAAGTGGGAAACATCCCGAAGTCGTTCGAGCCGTTCATAAAAAACCCTGGCTACAAAAACATCACGGGATTCCCCGCGAACCCGTTGCCGTTCAGCCCCGATTCGTACCACGGGTTCAACAGTTTTCTTGACCTGCGCGTCCGCGGGATTCTTCCTGACGGGATTGTCATGAAGGTAAGGAGCGGCAAGCCGGAGTACTGGCGGGCGGCAGCGTTTGACAGGTTCCGCGGAAACGGCTGGGAGAGCTCGGAAAAGAAACGGAAGGACATCTCCTCTGGCGGCCTGCCTCTAACCGTCACGCACCCGGAGGAGGCGTCGCGTTACAACGTTCGTGGGCTGGTGCAAACGTTCTTTATCGAGAAGCGGTTGCCCAACACACTCTTTGCCGCGTACGCGCCGCGCGACGTTTACTTTCCGACCCAGTTCTTGAAAGTGGACTCGATGATGTCGGTGCTGACTCCTGTCACACTGGATCCGGGCCTGATCTACACAGTTGTGTCAGAGGTCAGTGACGTCACGCCCGAAATGCTGCGGTTATCCACCGGCGCCATCACGCCTGAGAACTTGCAGAAGCGCTTCTGCCAGTTGCCCACTATGTCTGGCGCGGTGGGGAAGCTCGCGCAATCCGTCACGCGGGAAAGCTCTACTGAGTACGAGCGCGCGCAGGCAATCTGCGACTATCTGCGGAACAACTACCCGTACGATCTCAAGGTCAAGCGCCAGGGCAAAGACGAAAACACCGTGGAGTTCTTTCTGTTCAATGCCAAACGGGGATACTGCGAGCATTTCGCGACGACGATGGCCGTGATGTGCCGGACGCTCGGGATCCCCGCGCGAGTGGCTGTCGGGTACGCGACCGGCGAGTACAACTCACTAACAGGCTACTACGAGGTAAGCGCCCGCGACGCGCACGCCTGGGTGGAAGTCTATTTCCCGACCTTCGGCTGGATACCGTTCGACCCGACGCCCGGCTGTTCCGATCCCTTCACGTTCCCGAACAAAGACACGACCTGGGCGGGGTTCTCGCTCTTGAAAGTCATGGGAAAAACAGTGGGGAAAATATTGCCGGCGCGCATGCGGCGCGGGCTGAAGCGGTCGGGGCTCGCGCTCGGGCGCGCCATCTCGCGGTTAGGGCGCGGAACTTCGGCATTCGCCAGGTGGGCCTGGCCTCTTGTCCCGGGGATGTTGATCGCGCTCGCGGCAGCCGGTGTTTTTTGGAGACGGAGGCGCAGACGCGCGAATCTCCCTCGTCCCGCGCCCGAGCGCGCGGACGGGACGGCGCGGCGCGAGGTAGTCGCATTCGGCAGAATGGTCGAGGCGCTTTCAAGTGTGGGGCTTACCAGGAGGACAGCGGAGACCGCGCTCGAGTTTGGTCGCAGGGCTGACGCGTCTCTTGGGCTCGGCCTGTGCGTGAAAGCCGCCGCGCTCTTCTACCGGCCAAGGTTCACGCGCGAGCCGATGAGTGCCGATCTAGATGAACTCGAACACATAGTTGATGAGATAGAAACACGCCTGAAAAACGCATAATGGGGTCAAACCATATTATGCGTTTTGCAACAGATAAATGGGAGTATGCATAGAAATGCATAATGGGGTCAAACCATATTATGCGTTTTGCAACAGATAAATGAGAGTATGCATAGAAATGCATAATATGGTTTGACCCCATTATGCGTTTTCGCGTCCGCGCGCTATTGAGGGACTGACCCCCAAAAGTTAAAGGCGCTCGATTATCATTGCGATTCCCTGCCCGCCGCCGATGCAAAGCGTAACGCAGCCAACGCTCGCGTTCCTGTCCTTGAGTTCCTCGAGGACAGTCGCGATGAGCCTGCCGCCGGAGGCGCCAACGGGGTGCCCGAAAGCGACGGCGCCCCCCCAGATATTCGCGCGCTCGGGATCGACGCCAAGCTCTCTCTCGCAGTACAGGTACTGCGCCGAGAAAGCCTCATTGATCTCCCAGATGTCGATGTCCCGCACTGTCATGCCAGCGCGCTCCAGCGCCTTGCGCGACGAAGGCACGGGGCCGTATCCCATGTAGGCGGGATCCACACCGGCGACCGCATAAGAGACAACGCGGCCCAGTGGCGCGATTCCCTCCGCTCTGGCCCGGTTCTCCGACATGAGAACTGCGGCGGCGGCCCCATCGTTGATGCCGGACGAGTTGCCGGCAGTGACGGTTCCATCCTTCACGAAAGCGGAGGGGAGCGCTCCAAGTTGCTCCAGATCAGTGTCTTTGGGGTGTTCGTCGGTGTCAAAGACGACGGTGCCCTTGCGGCCCTTGATCTCCACGGGAACTATCTGCGCCTTGAGCTTGCCTTCAGCGATGGCCTTCAGCGCCTTCTGGTTGGACGCGAGAGCGTGCCTGTCCTGCTCTTCGCGTGTGATGCCATGGCGTTTCGCGATGTTTTCCGCGGTTTCCCCCATAATCAATCCGGTAATAGGGTCGTTGAGAACTTCCCAGAGGCTGTCGGTGAGAACTGAGTCGCGCATTCGGAGCCCAAAGCGCGCGTCCTTGGAAAGATAAGGCGCCATGCTCATGTTCTCGACACCACCCACAATGACGACCTCGTCTTCGCCAAGCATTATCTGCCGCGCCCCGGCTACAGCCGACTCGATGCCAGAGCCGCATCCCCTGATGACAGTATGGCAAGGAACCGTAACGGGGAGACCGGCCGCGAGGCCGCCACAGCGCGCCACGAGGTTGTTTTCGTCGGTTCTCGTGATGACCTGCCCGAAAACTACGGAGTCTATGGCGTCAGGCGCGAGGTTCGCGCGCTCGAGCGCCTCCTTGATTACGAGGGTTGTAAGCTGAACGGGAGGGACGCTCTTGAGCGAGCCTCCAAATGTCCCGAACGGTGTCCGCGCCGCGGATACGATTACGACGTTCTCCAACTGAGCCTCCTTTGAACAGCCGCCCGCGGGCGGTATTGTGATTGCTGCCTCAAGCCCGGAGTATTTTACCGTTGTGTCAAAGCAACTGGCAAACAACGCCGAAATAAAAAAGCGGCGCCACCGGGACGCCGCCTTTGAAATTGACGAATCAACTGCTAAGCCAAACGAACATGTCCTCTTCTGAATCCGGTTTGGAGAGCTCTACTGTTTTGGTGATAATGTCGGTGTAGCTATAGGAAATACGCTGACCGGGAGCGGTCTTGGCATCGACCCTGACCACAAAGACATGCGGGTAAGTTTCTTCAAGCACTGCCATATTCTCGACGACGACCTTGCGTCCTTTGTTAGCCCTGACCTTGAGTTTTTCACCGAGGCATTCCTTGAGATCTTCGCGGATTCTTTGCAGCACATTGACTTTCAGAGGTTCGGAGTTTCTCAAATCTTCCACCTTTCTGTTCCGCGGGGGGAGGGCAATTACCTGATACTATAAACAAATTGGCAAGAAATGTCAAGGCTTGCATTGCTTATTGAATTCAGTCTTCGTGTCGTTGCCGTAGGAAGCCTGTACCACCTCTTCCATTCGCGATATCTCCTCATCCAAAAGAAAACTGAAGTGGCTCGCGCGCTTCTGTGCCGCCAGCCGGCCGTTGTTCTGCAGGCAAAACCGGATGAAAATATCTGTCAGTCAGGCACCGTCTACCGCTCCGTCTACCGCAACCAGGGGTCAGGCACCGTCTACCGCTGCGCGGTAGACGTTGCCAGACCCCCTGGGTTGTTTCGTGTATAAAAGTGAGAACTAAAGTGGGGGTGTGCTACCCTGAGACATTTTCATTTTAGGTGGTGGCGCGTCCGCGCGCCATGGGGGACTGATCCGTGTTGCCCGTTCGATTTACAAAGACGATGCTGTTATCATAGCCGCGAGCGGGAATAGCTCAGTTGGTAGAGCGTCAGCTTCCCAAGCTGAAGGTCGCGGGTTCGAGACCCGTTTCCCGCTCCAAAAACTAGAAGAACATTTGCTAAGGCCGGCCCTTCTCGAACCTCCAGAAGTTAGACGGCCTGATGATTAGCGTGCCTTTGAATTCCTTGAGAACAAGCAGGTCTTCGTCACCGGTTATCAAACAGTCGGCTTGCGCCGCTTCGGCGCAAGCGAGAACCAGGTCGTCTGATGAGTCACGGCAGATAGATTCTTCGATCGGATCTGCCTCAACGAACCCGAGATTGTTATCCAGGTAGCCCAAGATTTCCTCGACCGTTGTGGGGGGAAACGAGAACTTCTTGGAGAGAACAGATTCCACCTCATTGCGGATATGCGGGGAGATGAAGTTCTGATGAGACGAAAGGCAGTGCTCAAATACATCGAACGATGTCCCACGAGTGATGAAGGCGGAAACGATGACGTTTGTGTCGAATACGACCCTCAAGACACTTCCCTGAAAACGTCCTCGTCGGTAAACACGCCCCTGGCCTCGGCGAGGGGAACCATCTTCTGGCGAATGCGCTCGAGATCCTTTCTGGCGAAGTATTCGTTCAGTGCTTCTCTTGCTATATCGCTACGGTTCACCTGGTTTTCCTTGACCAATTGATCCAGCTTCTTTTTAAGCCGGGGGGGCAGGCTTATTGACACTGATTCTCTCATCATGCTCCTTCTCTATTGGACTGCTGTATTACAATTTGGCACAATTATTGTACTACAATATAGCACAACTATCAAGACTCTCACATAGAAAAAGTACGGAGATTAAGCGAGCCGCATTTCCCGCTCCAGATTTTGCGTTTCTCGCTAACTCTCCAGAACGCAACGTTTTTTGAGGTCGTTCAGTGAGGAGTTCATCACGCGTTTGTCAACACTTTTGAGGAGTCTCTTCGTCAACGGGTTGAGCAGCGCCCGCGGGATAGAGTACGCAACTTCGTAATGATAAGTCACTTCGGTGCGGTCATCGTCCAGCGCCTCGAGCTTGTACCATGAGCTACAGTCGTCAAGGTCTCCCTCGACGTAGGCCGTCTCTATTTTGTTTTCTTTTTCTTTGTAAGTGTAGTCGAGGGTATAATTCACCTTTGTCAGGATAGCGTCCACCACGTAGCGAACCTGTGTGCCGCGCTTTTTCTTGTCCCGCTTGATAACCTCGACCTCAACAACGCCTGACATCCAATCAGGGTACGACTCGAAATCAAGGAGAGTTTCCATTATGGCGTTGACAGAAGCGTCGATGATGATTGAATCGGTTAACCCCGCTTTGCTCGCGTCAGCCATTCCACATCCTTTACTCGTGACGAACTCCGCAAGAAAATATATCATAAGGTAGAGTCAGGAGGACAAAATGAATGACGCCGATGAAAATGGAGTGCTAAACCTTATAGGCCATACTCCGGTAGTCGAGATCAAGGCTATCAATAAGAATCCCAGCGCGCGAATCCTCGCGAAACTCGAGGGCTTCAACCCGTGCAGCTCGGTAAAAGACCGCATCGCGCTCTACATGCTCGAGGGCGCGGAGCGGCGCGGAGAGCTCAAAGGCGGCATGACCATTCTGGAGCCCACCAGCGGCAACACGGGCATCGGCCTGGCGATGGTCGCTTCCGTCAAGGGTTACAAAGCAAAGATAGTCATGCCGGAGACTATGAGCGTCGAGCGCCAGCGAACACTGAAAGCCCTTGGCGCGGAACTGGTGCTGACTCCGGGCGCCGAAGGCATGAACGGCGCTATTGAGATGAGCCGTGTCATGTCCTCAGATCCGCGCTATTACATGCCCAACCAGTTTGCCAACCCGGACAACGTTCGCGCGCACTACGAGGGGACGGGACAGGAGATCCTCGAGCAGACCGATAAAGTCGATGTGCTGGTTGTTGGCATCGGCACCGGCGGCACGCTTATGGGGGTCACTCGAAAGCTCCGCGAGCGGGATCCCGGCCTGAAGGCCGTCGCGGTCGAGCCGTTCGTCAACTCACAAATTCAGGGGCTGCGCAACTTCGCCGATTTTATGCCTCCGATATTTGACGTCTCCATCCTCGACGAAAAGGTAAATGTGGACGATCGCTCGGCGTTTGAGATGACACACACGCTCGCTTGCGAAGCGGGCTTGTTTGTGGGCATTTCGAGTGGCGCGGCGATGTGCGAGGCCGTGCGCCAGGCGTCGATGATGAAGAGCGGAACCGTTCTTGTGATATTCCCGGACAGGGGAGATCGCTACCTCTCGACAGAGTGCTTCAACTACCCTTGAGCCGCGCATCTAAACGCATAATGGGGTCAAACCAAAATATGCGTTTTTATGGGCGCTCCCATCATTTATCTGTTACAAAACGCATATTTTGGTTTGACCCCATTATGCGTTTTTGCATTACGGTTCCATCCCTCCCGCTGTCGGAAAACCCCGGTTGTGAATGTGGTTGCTTTGCTTTATAATTAAGCAGAGTAATTATGAAAGATATCAACGAGCTTTACAAAAACGAGGGATATATACTCGAGGAACTCCTCGCAAGCGACTCCTGGGGAGAGCTCTATCGCGGGGTTTACCTGCCGCACCAGCGGCAACTCCTGTTCCGTAGGTTTACTTCCGGGTTGGCGGAACAGGCGCCGTGGGAGCTCGCGGCCGCCGAGATTCAGGCGTGGGCGAGAATCGACCACCCGGCTGTGCTGCAGCCACTTGATTGGGGCAATCCCCCGGTCGGCCCGTACCTCGCAACGGAGTTGCCCGATGGGCTTCCACTCGCGGCTATGGTTCAGGAGGCCGGTGGGGTCGTAGAGCCCGCGCCCGACCGTATATTCGCCGGACTTCTCGAGGCTGTCGAAGCGGCGCGGCGGTGGGGGGTTCTTCATCTGGGGCTGGGGCTTACAAACGTGTGGGTTGACGGTAGCGGCGCGGTCAAACTCTCGGAGTTCGGGCTCTGGTACGTCCGCGCGGAGTTTCCTGAGCTCGCGTCCCTCGAGACGCCTTTCCTCGCTCCCGAGCAACGCCAGGGAAAAGCTACCGCCGCGACTGACGTTTACGCGCTTGGCGCTCTCTTTGTTGTGCTTCACAGAGGCATTGCGGGACTGGTGCTCGATGCGGGAGAAGAAGCGCGCGCCGTCCTCGAGTTCCCCGATGGCGTTCAGTCCGCTGTCTCTCGCTGTCTCGACGCGAATCCGCTGGCGAGGCCGCGCTCCGCCGGAGAACTTGCCCTTACGCTGGGAATCTCGACGTGTGATGAACCCCCTCACTCCTACCGCGATTGCCCTATCTGCAAGTTAAAAGAAGAGATCGCTCGCGACAGGGGGCTGCGGCCCAGGAGCGCAACCGACAGGCTTCGAGCTTTCATTCAGGGTTCAGCCGACGCGTCCCGCGACATCTCGACTCCCACGGCAGGCGCTTCCGGTTCCCCGGCGGAACGATCCCGGCCGGGTGATGAGATAGACAGCCTGTTTCCCTGGATCGTAATCGCCGCGCTCGCGCTCGCGACTCTCGGGGTGTGGATATTGGCGTTCAGGTAGAAAGGGGCGCGAGCCGCATGACACCGCGATCGAAAGTCGCCATCTCTTTGTAGCCGGCATCATTAATGAGCGTGAGCGCGCTGTCAAAATCCCGCGCGATGTCCTGGGGGTTGTGCGCGTCAGAGCCAAGCGTCACAGGGACGCCGAGGGACGCCGCAAGCTTCACGAACTCGGGCGCCGGGTACATCTCGCGCACCGGCCAGCGCAATCCCGCCGTGTTGATCTCGTAGCAGGCGCCCGCGTTTTTGATTTTCATCAAAAGATCGCGGTAGCGCGGTTCGAGATCGATTGAAGCTCGCACGTTGAACTTCTTCGCGAGGTCGGCGTGCCCGACCGTGTTGTAGAGCCCTGTGGAGATCATGTCTCCGACGGCGTTCAGATAGTCGATATAGAACTGATCGATGTCGAGCCCCTCGTATCGCGCGAGCTGGCGCGGGTCGTCAAATAGCCAGTCGTCGAGCATGTGCACTGAGCCTATCACGTACTCCCAGGGATACTGTTCCAGCAACCGCGCCCGCTTCTCCTGCGTGGGGGCGTGATAATCGGCCTCGATACCGAGACGGACGGTGATCCGCCTGCGGTAGCGTTCCTTCAGATCAAGCACGCGCTCGACGTATACAGGCAGATCCTCGGGCGCCATCGCCAGGCAGGGATCATCGGTGTAGAAAAGAGGGAGATGATCGGCGATGCCCACTTCGTCGAGTCCTTTGGCGATCGCGGCCTCGACAAGCTCATCGAGCGCCCCGGTTCCGTGTCCGCACATGTTCGTGTGCACGTGGTAGTCAGCGATCAATTTTTATCATCCCCGGATAGTTTTTCCAGTAGCGCTTCCTTTGTCCGCTGGAACTCCTCGGGCGTGAGGACGCCCTGTTCCCGCATGGCGTCAAGGCGCTCGATCTGATCGACGATCTCCGAATAGAGAGGCAGCCTTTCCGGCGGCAGAGGGTTTATCTCGGAAGTAGGCTGGTGCTTCTCGACAGCCCGCGCGACCCGCTGCTGCATGGACGGCTCGTCCTCGCCACCGTGCTGTCGGCGGATTTGCTCGAGCACCTGCATCTTGAGTTTTTCAGGACCGGGAACGTTGCGGTAAGAGAATGGCCCGGATTCGCCCGCCGACTCGACAACCAGATCTCCCATGCCGAGCAAGCGCCCCAGAACCATCTGGCAGAACGACACGTCGTTTATCTTTGAGAGAGGAATCTCACGTGACCGTCGCGAGATTACTCCCGTCTGATAGATAAGTCGCCCGTCAGTCAGAACCAGGTTGGCGTGCGACCAGATCAGCACCCGCGAGGCCAGATAAAAGGAAAGAGCCAGGATAACAAGCAGGCCACCGAAGACGATCCAGGCATCAGCGCCGGTAGGAAACAGGATAGCGATCCATGTGGCTAGAAATCCACATAAGAGCACAACGGGCTTCCAGAGCACGAATAGATGATGATGGACATCAAACACAACCATCTCATCTGTCGAGAGCATGGATTCACGATATTTCATGTAATGCTTTGACCTCCCATCTTCGACGGCGCAAAACGCATAATGGGGTCAAACCAAAATATGCGTTTTTATGCATACTCCCATTTATCTGTTACAAAACGCATATTTTGGTTTGACCCCATTATGCGTTTTGGCTGGAAACATAGTAGCAGAAAGAGTTGGTGTAAAATTGAGGTAATCATGAAGATGTACAGTGAAGGTAGAGAACGGCCAACGAAATACAGGCGCCGAAGGATACGCTGGCGATGGATGCTCAAGTGGGGCGTTCCCGCGTTTGTGCTGTTGCTGGCGCTCCTGCTTGTGTGGGGATTCGTGTGGCTCAAGGGCAAAGAGTCAAAAATGAAAATCCCCGCCGTCGCCAGGGCGCTTGACTCGAAGAAAGGCGGCCAGCCCGACACCACCCTGATAATTGGAGTCGACAAAGGCAGCGTCCCGGGCGAAGAGGAGAGCCGGGCCGACATACTGATGCTGGTAAGTGTCAATCCGGACGGGGAAAAAGCCGCTGTCATATCGATTCCCCGCGACACTCGCACGAGGATCAGTGGCTACAAGGGATACAACAAGATCAACGCTTCCCATGCGTTCGGTGGCGCGGAACTCACTATTGATACGGTTCGTGAGTTCACGGGGTTGCCGATCAACCACTTCGTCGAGATAGATTTCCAGGGATTCAAGGACATAGTGAACGCGCTTGGCGGCGTGAAGATGCATATCGACAAAGCTATACACGACAAGTACGCCGGCGATGTGCCGGCGGGTGACGTAACTCTCACCGGGAATCAGGCGCTCACGCTCGTCCGCGCGCGTCACGACGTTCACTCGGTTCCCGGCGGTGATCTGGATCGCATCAAAAACCAGCGCGATTTTCTGCAGGCGATGCTATCGACGGTCTCGCGCCAGCGAAACCCGTTCAAGGTCGTGAGGGTGGTCAACGCCGTCTCGAACGACGTGAAAACGGATCTCTCCTTTATGCGGATGCTCGGGCTTGGCCGGAAGTTGCGTGGCGGCAACCTCCAGATGTCAACGGTTCCCGGCGTGTCCAGGGTCATGGGTGGCGCGTGGTACTACATCGTGAATACAACTGAATTTCAACAGATGATAGATTCCTTTAAGAGCAAGCAGGAGGTCCTGCCGGAAAAGGAAACACTGGCGGACACTTCTAACGCTGGCAGATCCGGCGTGAAGGTCGTGGTCCTGAACGGATCGGGAGTGAAAGGACTCGCGACCACCGTCGCCAGGCAACTCACGCGCCTGGGATACCCACCGGTGGATGTCGACAATTCCTCGAGCAGGTATGATAAGACGACGCTGTACTATGCGGGGAGCGACAGCAGCAAGGCTGGCGCGGTTGCAGCCGACCTTGCCGGCGTGAACGAGCCCGTTCTCGAGAGTTCCGAGAACATAACCTCGAGTTACAGCGCGCAGGTTGTAGTGGTACTGGGGTCGGACTATAAGCGGTAGGTGGTCAGACCGGCCGGGAGGTGACGGGAAGATGGAAGAAGAAGTGTGTCTCATGGCGCCCGAGGACATCCAGAGTGAACTCGTGCTCTTTTTCGAGCACCTTGATCGCTGGAAGAGGCCGGTTTTCTTTTTCGAGAAGGCATGGCAACCCCTGTGCGACGTCTCCGAGACTGCGGAAGAGGTCATAGTGGTGGTGGATCTGGCGGGCGTCGAGAGCGAGAACGTGCGTGTCTCAGTGCACGGAGAGTACCTCTGCGTAAACGGCATCAGGCGTGAGCCGCCAACCGTGCCACGCAGGCGCTATCACCGCATGGAGATCAACTATGGGATATTTGAGCGCGAGGTGCCGCTTCCCTCGAGAGTGGATGCCGGGGCGGCGAAGGCCGTGTATGTCGACGGTTTCATGGAGATAAGGTTGCCAAAGGTTCCAAAGGCGCCTTCCGGAGAGGTGGAGATAGACGTTGACACTTGAAAATATCGCAAACGAGGGGGGCGCCACGCAGCCTGACGACGAGCCTGACGACGAGCTCGAAGAAGGCGCGGCCATCAACGTGCTGGACGAGCCGGCGCCCGCGCAGGACGAGAAAGGCGAAGCCCCGGTCGACAAGATAGAGATTGCCGAGGAGCTTCCGATCCTGCCGCTCAAGGACATAGTGATCTATCCACACATCGTGGCGCCGCTCCTGGTCACCGAAGAGCCACTGATCAAACTCATAGACGATGCGCTGGCAGGCGACCGTATCGCCGCGATCTTTGCCGCCAGGGAAGACATAGAAGACGAGGTTCCCGGCAAGGACGACCTCTGCGACGTGGGTTCCGCGGTAGCGGTAGCCCGCATGTTCAAGTTGCCGGACGGAAACATGCAGTTGCTGGTTCAAGGCATCGCGCGTATCAGGGCGATCGAATACACGCAGGAGCAGCCGTATCTCAAGGCAAAGGTCGAGCGCCTCAGGGATGTCCTCGAGGACACCGTCGAGGTCGAGGCGCTGGCCCGCAACGCGCTCAACCTCTTCAGACAGATTGTCAACCTGGCGCCGTACCTTCCCGAGGAGATATACATCGCGGCTATGAACGTGGACGAGCCGAACGATCTCGCGGATTTCCTGTCGGCGAATATCAACTTGAACACCATGCAGAAGCAGGAGATCCTCGAAGAACTCAATGTCAAGGAGCGCCTGCGCAAGTTGACAGTGTTTCTCAATCACGAGGTCGAGGTTCTGGAGGTGGGCTCAAAGATCCAGAATCAGGTGCAGTCCGAGCTTTCCAAGGGGCAGAGAGAGTTTTTCCTGCGCGAGCAACTCAAAGCGATTCAGAACGAGCTTGGCGAGCTCGACGAGAAGACGACGGAAATAAACAAAATTCGTGAAGCCATCGAGGAATCCGGCATGTCCTCAGAGGCGCGCAAGGAGGCGGAACGCGAGCTCGACAGACTCGCGAACATGCCGGCCGCCGCCGCGGAGTACACGGTCGCGCGCACCTACCTCGACTGGATGGTAAACCTGCCATGGAACAAGAGCACTGAAGACCTCCTGGATATTCAGCGCGCCGCGCGTATTCTCGACGAGGATCATTTCGATCTCGAGAAAGTGAAGGAAAGGATCGTCGAGTATCTGGCCGTGCGCACTATAAAGAAAGACACAAAAGGCTCGATCCTGTGTTTCGTCGGCCCGCCCGGCGTTGGCAAGACGTCGCTGGGGCACTCGATCGCGCGGGCGCTGGGGCGCAACTTCCACCGCGTCTCGCTGGGCGGCGTGCGCGACGAGGCGGAAATACGCGGCCACAGGCGGACTTACGTCGGCGCATTGCCCGGGCGCGTAATCCAGGGCATGCGCAAAGCCGACACAAATAATCCGGTATTCATGCTGGACGAAGTGGATAAGCTCGGCATGGACTTCCGCGGCGACCCGTCGGCGGCCCTGCTCGAGGTGCTGGATCCGGAGCAGAATCACTCGTTCAGCGACCATTACCTGGATGTCGCTTTCGATCTCTCTCATGTCATGTTCATCACTACCGCCAACGTGCTGTTCACGATACCGCCAGCGCTTCTCGACCGGATGGAGGTGCTGGAGTTGCCCGGCTATACCGAGCCGGAAAAGGCCAGTATTGCCCGGCAGTTTTTGATTGGACGCCAGCTCGCGGAGCACGGACTCGAGGAAATGAAAGTGACTATCGAGGACAAAGCGCTTCACAGCATCATCCGCAATTATACGCGCGAAGCGGGAGTGCGAAACCTCGAGCGCGAGATAGCGAGCGTGCTCCGAAAACTCGCGCGGCGAGTGGCAGAAGGCGAGAAAGGGCCGTTCGAGGTAACCGCCGGAGACCTTCATGACATGATCGGGCCGATAAGATTCCGGCAGGAGGTTCTCGAGGAGCGCGACGAGGTGGGAGTCGCGACCGGTCTCGCATGGACAGAGGTCGGAGGCGACGTGCTGTTCATCGAAGCGGAATCCTACCCCGGTGCCGGGGGTCTCATCCTGACCGGAAAGCTCGGCGAGGTCATGCAGGAGTCGGCGAAGGCCGCGGTCACTTACGCGCGCGCCAACGCGAAAACACTCGGCATCGCCGGGGAGTTTTTCGACAGGCGCGATATCCATATTCACGTGCCAGCGGGGGCTATCCCAAAAGACGGCCCGTCCGCGGGTGTAACGATGGCGGTCGCGCTTGTGTCGGAGGCCACCGGGAAGCCGGTCAGGAAAGAAGTCGCTATGACCGGTGAGATAACGTTGCGCGGCAAGGTGCTGCCGGTAGGCGGCGTCAAGGAGAAAGTGCTCGCGGCGCACCGCGCGGGCGTAAAGGAAGTCATGCTTCCCGAGGATAACGAAAAAGACCTGGAGGAAGTGCCCGATTTCGTGAAGCAGGAGATGCTGTTCTTGTTTGTCAAGAGCATTGATGAGATTCTGGCCCACGCGCTAAAACAGAGCGCGGGAAGGAAGTAAGATCGTGAACACAATAATACTGCTCTGCGATTATGCGGAAGTCATCGACGGCAAGCTGTACGTCATGGGGGGAGGCTGGACGGGTTGCCAGCCGGGATTGAGAAATATGGCGGTAGCCATTAAAGTTCTTGTTCCCTGGGACAAGACAAACATAAGACATGACATGTCTCTGATGTTGCAGGACACAAGCGGCGTGACCATCGCGTTGGGCGATCCGCCACAGCCGGTCAGGCATGATGGAAATTTCGAGGTTGGGTCGGCGCCGAGCTTGACTTCGCGGCGGCAATAGGGTTTGTCGGACTTCCGCTCGAGCCTGACAAAGGCTACTGCTGGCAGCTCGAGATAAACGGTGAACCTGCCGCGCACGCTTCCTTTAGAACAAACAAGCAATAATAAATTAGGTAAATTAGGGGTCAGGCACCGTCTACCTCTCCGTCTACCTTTACTGCGTAGAGGGGGATCTGGCAATGTCAACCGCGCAAGCGGTGAGCAGTGCCCCTGCGTAAAAGTGGATGAGAAAAGTGGAAAGTGACCGACGCCCCATGAAACATAAAATCGCCCGGTTGCGTCTAACCGCAAAGAAGCCGTGGATTGAAAGGGAAAGGTGGAACCATGAATAAAAAGTCAATCGCTCTTGTTCTGGTCTTGATCCTGGCGATCGCCGCCGGCATCGGCGTGATCACATACTACTACGCGAAAGACGGATTCGTCGCGAAGTCTCCACGACGAACATCTCTCGGCAGGTTCGCGTCCGCCGCTGATTTCATGAGAGCGTACAAGAACGGCCAAAAGGCGTATCAAGGCGGAATGATGTTCAAGTCCGCCGCGCCCGTCGCCGGCATCTCCGGCGCCCTGGAGCACTCCAGCACCAACGTCCAGGTCGAAGGCGTGGACGAGGCCGACATCGTCAAGAACGACGGCAGATACATTTACGCCATCTCCGGCAAATCCGTGGTTATCGTGGCGGCGCATCCGGCTGAAAAAGCCAGTGTTGTGTCGAGAATCGAGTCTGACAAAGATATTGAGCTGAGTGAACTGTTTGTCTTGCGCGACAGGCTGGTGGTGATCGGCGCTTCCCACTCCTCGCCCGAACCACTGCTCGAGAAAGACGTTTCCCGTCCACGCGGAAACACCGCTTTCGTCAGGGTTTACGATATCTCTGACAGGGAGAAGCCGGGCCTGATAAGGAATGTCGAGTACGAAGGCGCTTACTCGACGTCTCGAATGATCGGCAGCAACGTTCACGTTGTCCTGACCGCCTATCCGTACGTCACCTACGACCAGAAAAACATCACACCTTCAGACATCATTCCTCGCTACCGCGATGTCGCGGGCGGCGGCAAGGACGAGGCGTTCGCGCCAATCGGCGACTACAAAGATATCGAGGTCGTCGATCCCGAGAGCTTTACGTCTTTTCTCTCGGTCGTGTCCATCTCGCTCGAGAACGGGAGCGCTCGCCTCAACAAGAGAACGATAGCGGGTCATTCGGACAACGTGTACGCCTCCCTTAAGAACCTGTACGTTGCCAGTGGCGGAAACTGGCTCTACGACGGATTGCGCTATCCGCACGCTCAGCAAGACGAGCAAACCACGATCTACAAATTCAAATTTGACGGGCCGGGCACCAAATTTCTGGGCGCGGGAGAAGTCCCCGGCACGATACTCAACCAGTTTTCGATGGACGAGACGAAAGGTTATTTTAGGATAGCCACAACATGCGGGCGCGTAAGCCGTGAGGGATCTAGCTCGACCAATAACGTGTACGTCCTTGGCCCGGACATGAAGATAACGGGCAGGCTCGAAGGACTGGCGCGTGGAGAGAGCATTTACTCGGTGCGATTCATGGGCGACAGGGCCTACCTGGTCACGTTCAAGAAAGTGGATCCGCTGTTCGTGCTCGACATGACAAACCCGAACAAACCCACAGTTCTGGGCGCATTGAAAATCCCGGGGTACTCGGACTACCTGCACCCTTACGATGAGACGCACGTCATCGGCCTCGGCAAGAACACGGTAGAAGCCAGCCCTGAGGAGGGCGGTAACTTCGCGTGGTACCAGGGGCTTAAACTCGCCATTTTCGACGTGACGGACGTCGCCAATCCTACCGAGATGCACAAGGTAGAGATTGGCGACAGGGGGACAGACTCTTACGCCCTGTACGATCACAAGGCGTTCCTGTTCGATCGCGCGAAAAACCTGCTGGTTCTGCCTGTGTTACTTGCCGAGCTGACTCCTGATAAAAAGGCCGCGCCTGGACGCCATGCGTCCGACTACGGCGATTACACATTCCAGGGCGCTTACGCCTACGACGTCTCGCTGACCAGTGGCTTTGAGCTCAAGGGGCGTGTGACCCACCTGGACAACGCCGCCGAACTCACGCAGAATTACGGTTACTACGATTCAGCGCAGTCGGTGAAGCGGAGCCTGTGGATCGAGAAGAATCTCTACACGGTCTCAGAAAGCAAGATCAAGGTAAACAGGCTGGATGACCTGACCGAGGTGGCAACGGTCCAGATTTAGTTTTGTCGTCCTCAAGCGGAAGCGCGGACAGACTGAATAGTTACCAAAAATTGAACAATAACAATAACGACCGCGGCAATATTTCCATTGCGGAAGCGATCTTTTGCGCGTTTGACCTCGAGACGTGCGGTCTTTCCTCCTTCAGCCACATCGTCGAAGTGGGCGCCGTGCGCTTCAAGGTCGGAGAGGAAGGCGAGTACTTCCAGACCCTGGTTAACCCTGACTGCTTGATCTCTCCAGATGCGGTTCGTGTTCACGGGATCACCGATGAGATGGTCAGCGACGCGCCGCGGGCGCGCCAGGTTCTCGAGAACTTCTTTGAGTTCGCTTCCGGATGCGTGCTCGTGGCGCACAACGCGAAATATGACATCGACATAGTGACGACTGAGCTCATCAGAACCGGCATGGAGCTTCCGCCAAACGAGGTGATATGCACGATCAAAGCGTCAAAGCGGTTCCTGCCAAAGATGCCCAATTACCGGCTTGGAACCGTTGTGAAAGTTCTCGGCATTGACCACAGTGGGTATCACAGAGCGCTGGCGGACGCGGTCGCGGCCAGGCATATCTTCGAGAGGACGGTCACGGCCGAACCCTCCTGGGAGAACCGCGGGCTCTCGCGTTTTCTCGAGCAATGCTCGTCCAGGCGGCTCAGAACGAAACCATCAGCGTAGAACCGCAAGGGGATGTGCCCAGATGGCGAAGATGATCCCGGAGGTCGCCCTCGGCGCGAACGCGTACGGCGAGGCGCTCTTCTATAAGTGGCTCAAGGATAACCTGTCCGATGAGTACCGGGTCTTCCACGGCGTTCACCTGTTGACCTCGTCGGGTGACTCCATGCGTCGCGGCGAGACCGACTTCCTCATCCTGCACAAGAGCAAAGGCTTCCTTGTCGTCGAGGTCAAGGGAGGACAGGTGAGGAGGGTGGCAGTCCGCAACCAGTGGGTCTCCACCTCGCACACTGGAGAGGAGCACGTAATCAAAGACCCGTTCCTGCAGGCCGAGCGCAATGTAAACACGCTGGTGGAACGGATAAGAAAAAGCAATATCTTCGGTTCCGGCGCCGGGCCTTTGCCGGTGACGTGCGGCTATGCGGTGGCTTTCCCCGACGGCATCGCGCCCGATGAGAACCTCCCCCTCCACGTCGACAAGAAGATCGTCATAGATCACCGTGACGGGGAAACCATCGAAGCGCGGGTCGAGCAACTGTTCCAGGCGTGGCGCAAGAAAAGGCAAAGATCGCGGGATTTCACCGAGGATGAACACAAAGCGCTTCTCGACAAAGTGCTACTCGCGCGCTACGAGGTGACGGTTCCGTTGAACGTCCGCTTCGAGAAGGAGCACGAGCGTTTCGTGGAGCTGACCCGGACGCAGTGCATGTTTCTCGAGGCGATGCCCGACTTGAAGCGAGCGTTGTTCAAGGGCTACGCCGGCACGGGCAAGACCCAGCTCCTCATGGAGAAAGCTCGCCGGTTCGCGATGGATGGCGCGCGGGTGCTGGTTCTGTGCTACAACCAGCCGCTGGCGCGGCATCTGACATTGTGGGCCGACAACGTGGCGGGCCGGGCGGGTTCTATCACCGTGCGGCACTTCCACGGGCTATGCGAGGAGTACGCAAAAGCAGCCGGCCTCGAATACGAGCCGCCCGGCGAAGGAGCGCCGGAAGAAGAGGGCCAGGAGTTCTACGGCTATATCGCTCCGATGCTTCTGGAGGATGCCCTGGAGAAGGCGTCTGACCGGTTCGATTGCGTCCTGGTCGATGAAGGACAGGATTTTCAACGTGAATGGCTTGATGTAGCAATGAAGGTGCTGGATCTCGGCGGCCTGGATGTCTTCTATATCTTCTACGACGAACAGCAAAACATCTACGGCAAGAAACTGAGTTTCCCGTTCGAGGTAGAGCCCCATTCACTCAACTGGAACTGCCGGAGCACGGGAAACATCTGCGCACTTACCCGCAAAATCGGCGGCGTGAACATCAACTGTGTTCCTGACTGGATGCCCGGTGACCGGGTGCGGTTTTTTAGCTATCGCAAGCCGGAGGAGCAGGCGTCGATCATCGAGAAGATCATCTCGAGCCTGCTCTCGAGGAACATCGACACCGGTCGGATAATGATCATATCTTCCCACAAGCGCTCGCGCTCGTGCCTGGCGGACGTGAGCCGCCTTGGTGGCTATCCCCTCGTCGAGCATGAGCCGCCGGGAGAGAATGATGCCATCAGCTTCTCGAGCCTGCACCGCGCCAAAGGCCTGGAATCGGACATCGTCATATTCTGTGACGTTGACGGGGGTGAGCCGTACTGCAGCAGGGCGAACCAGTACGTCGCCATATCTCGCGCGCGTGACATGCTGTTCGTAGTGCATCACAAAAGCTGGAGGGTGACCGCATAAAATCGCTTGAGTCCGTTCGCCGTGCCATGATCCGCGCACTCAGATGCGGCTCAAGAGGAGGGGGCAGGCGTTTCGGCCACCATCTCCTTTATCTTCATGAGCCGGGTCAGGTTCGCCCTCTCGAACTCATCGAGCTTCATCTTTATGTAGCGGACGGTCTCCTCGAGTTGCGGTATCAGTACGTACTCGAGGGCGTTCACCCGGCGCCTGGTCCTCTCTATCTCCTCTGAGAGCATGAGAACCGACTTCTCCTTCTCGGCGAGCCCGACCATGCGCGGCAGTACCCCCCGCAGGACGAAGAGGGCCTCGTCGTAGAGCGCTGGCGTAGCCGCCAGCCCGTAGCAGTC
>PHEX01000029.1 GCA_002843005.1 Candidatus Anoxymicrobium japonicum
CCCCTCAGGCGCGCGGGTGGAACCGCGCGTACACCGTCTTGAGATGATCGCGCGTCACCTCGGTGTATATCTGTGTCGTCGCGACGCTTACGTGACCAAGGAGTTCTTGCACGACAAGCAGGCTCGCTCCCCCCTCGAGCATGTGCGTGGCAAACGTGTGGCGCAACCCGTGCGGCGTCACCAGATCCTCAAGCCCGGCATCGCGGGCGCGCCCCTTTATGATCTTCCAGCATCCCTGCCGCGTCAGCCTCCCGCCCCTCGCGTTGAGCACCAGTGCCTGCGAATACGACTTACGCGCAAGTTCAGGCCTCGCATCGCGCAGGTAAACCTTTGCGGCGCATTCGGCCGCGTTCCCGAAAGGTATGAGTCTCCACTTGTCGCCTTTGCCGTGGGCTCTAACCACCTTTTCGGCCAGATCCAGGTCACCCATATCAAGCGTGGTAAGCTCCGATATCCGCATGCCGGTCGCATACAGCATCTCGAGTATCAAACGATCCCGTACCGCTAAAGCGCCGCCGCCCTGCGGCGACGACAGAAGCTTGTTGACCTGCTCCTGGCTAAGAGCGCGTGGAAGCCTGTGCGGCATCCTGACCGAAGGCAACAAGGTAGTTGGATCCACCGTTGCGTACCCCTCTACAACAGCAAAGCGGTGAAACATTCGAAGTACGCTCGTGGCCTGAGCAACCGAACGTGGCGAGAGAGAGCGTCCCTCCGGCGAGGAAAGCGACGCCACAAACCTCGTGACCTCCTCGCGGGTAATATCATCCGGCTCTCGCGCCCCTCCAGGTTCGAGAAACTCCACGTACGACCGAAGCACCCTCCTGTAAGCGTCAACCGTATTGACTGAAGCGCCCTTCTCTATCGCCATGTAGTTCAGGAACTCCCCGGCACAGGACAACACGGGCGACGGCTCTGAGGCGCCAGTCTGAGCGGCGGCATCTTCTCTCACTGCCGAGCCACCGGCCCATGCGGGTCGCTGGCGACATAGGACCTTGTGAGCGTAATTCCAATTATGCTCTTGGCGTCACATATCTTGCCGGATGAGATGAGCTGATGAGCGCCGTCCAGTTTTATGCTGACGAGCTCGAGAAACTCATCGGGCTCGGACTCGCCTTCTGCCGGCTCGAGCCCGCGGGCGAGATAAAGGAAAAACCGCTCGTCGGAGTAACCCGGCGAGTTATAGAACTCGGCAAGTGGCGTCATCACGTCCGCTTTCATCCCCACTTCCTCGGCAAGCTCTCTCTTCGCGCATTCGATCGGAGTTTCGCTCTCATCCAGTTTGCCGGCGGGAATCTCCAGCAGCACGTCCCGAACCGCGTGCCTGTACTGCTTTACCATCAACACGCGCCCGTCCCCGGTCAAAGGGACAATGCCAACCGCCCCCGGGTGGGACACCCGCTCCCACTTTGCCGTCCTTCCGTCTGGAAGACGCACGTCATCGAGGTAAACCTTCACCACACGGCCGTCAAACACGCTTTCCGTGGATAAAACCTCGTGATCGAAAATATCAAACTCCACCGTTTCCGCCTCCAATGCGCGCCGCGATAATCCCCGCCGCGGCGGCGGCCATGAAGAACTCGGGCTCGCGGTCAAAGCCCCTGCCCATCACCGTCCCCTTGAGTTCACACTCCTCCATGAGCTTTCCAATTCCAGTGGCGTCAATCTCGCGCACCTCGTGCGCGGAACCGAGCTCGGCCTGGGCAAGCTGCTCTCGCGCAAGATCGCCACGCGCTCCTTGCATCAACGGCAAAGCGATAGTAGCCGCCGCGCGGGCGCCGTACTTGAGCGCGGAAACCGTGTGATGGCTCAAGCCCCTGTGCCGATCTCGAGCGTCCGCGAACGTTATTCGGGCAATTGCCACCGGCGCGCCCCCCAGCGATTCCGCCGCGTTAATGATGATGCCTTGCTCCATCCCGCTGAATCCCAGATTCGAGCCTGTTCCCACAATTCCGGGGCCCATGAGCGCTACGACCGCGTCCGCGCGCGCGAGACATCGCGCAACTACGAGCGCGCCGTGTATGCCCACAGCTTCGAGGTCGCCCCCGAAGGCGTTGCCGCATGTAATGACTGATTCGAGGTAACCGTTTTCCCTCAAGAATCGAGCGGTATTGCTGAACACCGCCGGCAGCGCTCCTCCGTCGGTCATCACGTAAACCAGTTTACCTTGAGGCCACGCAGCACGAAACGCCAGCGCGACAGGAAGCAACTGGCTGTGCAGTGAGCCCGCGATTACAGGCATTCCCCCAAGAACACCCGACAAATCCTCATCCTCGTCGAGATCGCCCAGAACCTCCTCAGCCGCCTTCACGTTAAACTGGAGTGGAGTGTAGCGAAGTTTCATGATGTGCCCTTCACCCCCTGTGTCAAGGGAATTCCGCGACAGGTTCCAGAGGACGAAGTGATAACCGCCGGAGCCGAGGCCCAGCTCGACCGCGGTAATGTTCGCGATGACGTGGTTCCCTTCCGCGATAGCGCCTACCATCTCTTCAAGCGCCACAGCCGGACCCGTGGCGCCGTCCTCAAACTCGAGGTCAACCTCCGACATCCCGGGCGCCCTTTTAGTCACCGACCTGACAGTAGCGCGACGGTAGGAACTCACGCCGTGCCACCCATGGTTTCGTCAACCGCTTCGCGGGCGAGCTTCGTAATGACGCGCGCCACTCCGTGCAGTTCATCTTTCTTGATGAACTCGTCGGAGCTGTGGGCATTGCGCACGCCGATGCTCATAACGGCTGCCTCAAGACCGGCGTGATTAAACACATTTGCGTCGCTGCCGCCTCCGCTGGCTATAAGCGACGGTTCAAAACCGCAAGCGTCAAGCGCGCGAGAGAGATAACGAACAGGCATCGATGACGCGTCCAGCTTGAAGCGCTCAAAAGAGCGCTCCACCTCGACTTCGAGCTCACAACCCATCTCCGAGGCCGCCTTCTTGAAACTCCCGAGCGCCAGTTCGCGCACATCGTTCAGCCTGTCTTCCGAAAGGCCGCGGAACTCTCCTTCGACAACCGCGAGCGCCGGGACTACATTCACGGCGACTCCACCGGATATCAGCCCGACATTCAACGTCGTGGCTTCGTCAACGCGGCCAGGCCTCAGGCTGGATATCGCCCGCGCGGCGCAGGCTATAGCGTTTATGCCTTTCTCCGGTTCTACGCCGGCGTGAGCGGCGCGACCCCTGACGACAAACCTGAAACGTTCCTGGCTCGGGGCCTGGACAACTATACCGCCCGGGCTTCCACTCCCATCCAGCACAACGCCCCACTTGCTATCAATGAGCGACATGTCCAGATGTTTTGCGCCAATCAGGCCGAGCTCCTCCTGAACGGTAAAAATCAGCTCGAGCGCCCGATACGGCCCACCCGATTTTGCAAGCGTTTCGACCGCCGCGAGGATGGCGGCTATCCCTGCTTTGCAATCCGCCCCCAACACGCTCTCGCCCATGCTGACAAACCGGTCTCCGGCGTCCAGCGGCAGCACGTGGTTGCCCGGGCACACCGTGTCCATGTGCGCGCACAAGAATATCGGAGGCGCCTGTAAAAAGACGCCGGCCGGCGCCCTGACAATGATATTGCCGCACTCCCCGCCTGTTTCGAGCCCGGCGGCGTCCTGTTGCGCCGCAAATCCAAGCGCGGCGCAGAACTCTTTGACATAGGCGCCCACGGCGCCTTCATGTCCCGACTCGCTATCAATTTTCACGAGATCGAGAAATATCTCAAACAGCCGTCCGGCTTCCGGATCGCTTGAGAAGATCATTCCACCGCCTGCGCCCCGTCACCATCTATGACCGTAAGGCGAGATTCAGAGTTCCTCTTCCTCGTCACTGCGGCGCCGAGAAAATCGCGGAACAGCGGGTGCGGCTTCAGCGGCCGTGACTTGAACTCCGGGTGGAACTGCGAAGCGACGAACCATGGGTGCTCGGATATTTCAACTATCTCTACCAGCCTGCCATCAGGCGAGGTCCCGGAGAAACACAGCCCAGCATCCTGGAGCCTACCTCTCAAAGCATTGTTAACCTCATAGCGATGGCGGTGCCTTTCCTGGACAACTTCTTCGCCGTACGCTTCCGCCGCGCGGGTGTGTGGCAGAACCTTGCACGGATAAAGCCCGAGGCGCATGGTTCCTCCCAGGTTGTCCACTTCTTTCTGATTCTCCATGAGATCTATGACCGGGTATTTCGCGTCGGGATCAAACTCCGAGGAGTTGGCGCCCTCCATGCCGGCAACGTGCCGCGCAAACTCGATGACGCAGCACTGCAGCCCGAGACACAGGCCGAGAAACGGTATACCGTTTTCGCGCGCGTACTGAATCGCCGCTATCTTCCCTTCGATGCCGCGTACACCGAAACCACCCGGAACGAGTATCCCGTGAACATTCTCGAGCATTTCCTTGCCGTGATTTTCCATTAGAGAATCCGAGGCGATCCACAGGAACTTCACGTTGACGCCATGCTTTATTCCCGCGGCGTTCAAGCTCTCCACGATGCTGATGTAGGCATCCGGCAGATCCACGTATTTCCCTACGATAGCCACCAGCACTTCTTCCTCTAACCCCTTTATCCTGCCAACAAAAGAGGCCCACTCGGAAATGTCGGGCGGATGTGAGGGCAGCCCCAGGTGCCTGACGATGTAGTCGTCAAGGCCGGCCTCGTTCAGCATCAACGGCACTTCGTAAATGGTGCTGGCGTTGACCGCGGACACAACCGCCTCGCGATCCGTGTCGCAGAAAAGGGCTATCTTGTCCCTGACGTCATCCGTAATCTGCCGGTCACAGCGGCATACTATCGCGTCCGGCTGGATGCCGATACTCTTGAGCTCTTTGACGCTGTGCTGTGTCGGCTTGGTCTTGAGTTCGGCGGAAGTCTCCAGATACGGAACCAGCGTGACGTGTATATAACAAACGTTCTCGTGCCCGAGATCTTTCCTGAGTTGCCTCACGGCCTCGAGAAACGGGAGGCTCTCGATGTCGCCTACCGTGCCACCGATCTCACTGATGGCCACGTCCACATCGCCATCTCGCGCAAGCGACAGGATGCGGCGCTTGATCTCGTCGGTAATGTGCGGGATGACCTGCACCGTCGCGCCAAGAAACTCTCCTTTGCGCTCCCGGTCGATTACAGTCCCGTAGATGACACCTGTCGTAACGTTGCTTTCCCGCTGGAGATTGATATCCACAAATCGCTCGTAGTGACCCAGGTCGAGGTCGGTCTCTGTGCCGTCATCAGTCACAAACACTTCGCCGTGCTGAAACGGGTTCATTGTCCCTGGGTCTACGTTGATATACGGGTCGATCTTCTGCATCATCACCCGCAGGCCACGAGCCTTCAGCAGCAGGCCCAGTGACGCCGCCGTGATCCCTTTCCCAAGCGACGAAACCACTCCGCCTGTCACAAATATGTGCTTGGCAGACATTTAGTGCTCCATTCCATAGATATTTTGGCATTCGAGCGTCGATGCATCCACTCCATCTGCGTTCCGCTCCCTCGCCGTACTCACCGAGTACGCCTCGGTCGCAGCGCCATTTGCTGACGCGGCGCCTCAATGCTCTCGGTGCGTCAAGCTATCTATGGAACGGAACACTGGCTACCTCCAGTCGCAACCGTTTTTTATTCGTGAGACGTCACTTTCCACCAACCCCCTCGCCCTCCTTGTCAGGGGGGTACATCCTACCAAGAGAGTCTAACCAGTTGAGCGCCCGGTTTGAAGCGATTATGCTTGAAAAAGAGAACTTCTCGGAGAGCGCGTTCATGAGGAGCAGAAACGCCAACGCCTCGAGCCTCCACCACCAACCGGCCCCAACGGCCACGGCAAGCCCGATAGTAGCCCCCAGCACGTTCGATCCTGCGTCGCCAAGCATGAATCGCTCGGCAAGGTCGCCCGAAAACAGCGCGAGAGCTGTCGCGCCTACCACCAGAAGATATGGCATGACATCTACTGGAGCTCGCCAATTCAGGGCCACGACACCGATGAACGCCGGCAGAAATACCTTGATCGACCTCCCCGGAGCGATATCCATCAAGTTGCCGAGATTAGCGGCAAGAGCGATTATGGCGGCGTTCACAATCACATCCCACCACCGTAGCGAGAAAGAAATCACGGCGGCAATCGCGAGAACAAAACCTCCAGCCGCCTTTAGCATGCCGGTTGTCACTTCACCGTTGAAAAGCGCCTTGAAGTGCCCCTTAAAGCCACGCGCGTCACGGTTGCCGGCGACGTCGTCCACCAGGCCCAGCAAACACATCCCGACCACCAGCAGCAAGAGGGATTCTCGAACGCCGAAAACCTGCGTTCCCCCGCCTTCGACCATCAAGATAATTACGCAAGCAGGCACGTAAACCGCGGGGAACAGGATTCCGGCGGCTGTCGGGATATCACGTCCCGCATAGTTGATTCTGGACAGCGAAGGGTGCGCGAGAAGCGGCCGCAACATCGCAAGAAGCGCGCACGCGCCCACCGCCGAACCCGCGAACACGACTGCGGCCTTCAACTCGCGCTCCTCAACGCCGCAACCGCCTGACGGGCGAGCGCTCTGACAATGTCAATAAACTGCCGTCCGCGGTGCATGAAACCCTCCAGGTCTCTGGCAGTCTCACGGTGCGACATCGACGTTTCGACCTCTATTACGCGAAATCCGGCCATGTGGGCGTCAATGGTCATCGCCACCTCCACGCCGAACCCGGGCCGAAACGGCGACACGGCATCAAAGACGGCTCTCGTCATAGCCCTTTGCCCCGAGATTGGCGAGCGCATGTCAAGATCGGTCAACTGTTTCACGCCACGGCGCGCAATCCCCTGCGCGATACCAAAACCGCCCTTTTTCGCTGGAGCAGGGAAAGCCGCGATTGCCAGATCGGCCTTTCCGCAAAGCACGCTCGCGAGCAACTTTTCCGCCTCGGCCGCGTGAGACGCGAGGTCTCCATCAACGAGCAAAACCACGTCAAAACAAAGGTTCTCCAGGACACGGTTGAGCGATCCGCCTTTGCCAAGATTGCTTCCGTTTATCACAAGATTGGCGCCGGCGGCGGCGGCGTTAATGGCGGATCGATCAGTGGAACCGTCATCGACGACGATTACCCGCTCTATCTCATCCAGCCCGAGCAGCGCCGTGACCGTGCTTCCGATCCTCTCTTCCTCATTGTATGCGCTTACTACAGCAACCACTTTCACGTTTGAGAACACTCCCGTTCCTAAAACGCATAATGGGGTCAAACCAAAATATGCGTTTTTATGCGCATTCCCATCATTGATCTGTTACAAAACGCATATTTTGGTTTGACCCCATTATGCGTTATGGCGCGGGCAACATGCGGCTAGCCGCGCCGCCGCTTCCAAAATTGCCGGGCTTGCCCGCAAGAGCCATGTCCAGCGCTACCTCACCCGGAACAGTGTCCACGTGATCCACGGTTGAGACGCCGTTCTTCTTGTAAACGGTTACAACCGATTGTTCCGTGTCGCTCCCGACAACCGCGACAAGCGGAAACACCCTCGACGTAAAAGTTTTCACAAGGGGCGTATCGGTCTTGTCCAACGACTGTGATTCAACCGGCCCCAGCAACACCGCGCCGGAAACGGGGGCGGCAAGAACGCCTATCACGTGAATTACCCCCAGCTGCTCCAGCGTACTGAGGATAGCTGTGTTTGCAGCGGTTTGAAGCTGGTTGACGATCTCGGTAAAAACTCTCTCTTTGAGATCCTGCGCTCCGGCGGGCGCCTGGAACAACGCCTCCAGTTTTGAAGCGACCGTCTGGTCGGAAAACGCCTTTGAATCCGAGATGTTTATGGTAATGGGGATTGCGCCTCCCGCCGCGCCTACCCCTTCGAGTATCTTTTTGACAGCGTTCTCATCAAAATTTTCACCCGTTATCAACGCGAAGCTCCTGCCCGCGAGCATGTTGGTCACCAGGTACGGGCGCGCTTCGTCGCCAAACCTCAAATGAGCTGTTAGTTCGTCATGCAGAGACGCGTTCTTCGCTTTGATTTCATCAAAAGTCCGGCGCAGTGACTTGATCTGCGCCTTCTGCTCAACAATAAGCCCGCGCTCCACAAGGGATGTCCCGATAAGCATCCCAATGGCAAGCGCCACAAAAACCGCCACCAGCGATATTGCGTGATACCGCATGTCAATCAAATTCACACCCCCACTAAATAAGATTCTCGAATTTCATGAGCCAGACCTGAAAGCGCATCGCCATAACAGATATAAACTGCCTGGCCGGCTCTGAAAGAAAAATGACAACAACCACCAGTGCCAGCGCCACCAGAGCCATCAGCGCGAAGTGCCAGCCCTCGGCTCTTGTGTGGTACAGCTCACCAACTCCTTTGGCGTCGATGAGCGACGCCCCGACGCGAAGCCTCACGAGAAACGTGCTCGCCATCCCTTTCCTGTCTTTTTCCAGGAAATCGACAAGATTGGTGTGCCCGCCGACAAGCACGATCATTTCGGCGCCTTTCTCGTAAGCAATGAGCATCGCGATATCCTCGCTGGTTCCCGGATAATGGAAGACAGTGCTTCTAACCCCCAGCGAATCCAGGCGTTTCTTGCCGGGAGCGCTGCCGTCCGCGTAGCCGTGCACGACGATCTCCGCTTTGTCGAGGAGCGCCTGATCGGTAACACTGTCCATGTCTCCCACGACCATGTCCGGTTTGTATCCCATCTCAAAAAGAGCGTCGGCGCCGCCGTCCACCGCGACAAGAACAGGCTTGGTCTCCCTCACGTACGACCTGAGCGCGCGAAGATCCCTTTTGTAGTTGTGGCCACGTACGACTATGAGCGCATGCCTGCCCCGAAAGCGTGTGGCTATGTGCGGCAGTTCAACGCTCTCGAGCAGTATTTCCTTCTCGACGTCCAGCAGTTCCATTGTATTTGCCGCAAAATCCACGAGGTGCTTTCCCAGCCTCTTCTTGCTCATCTCGATACGTTGCTCAATATCGGCCAGCGTCAGCGTTTTGCCCCGCGCGATCTCATCCCCATCGCGCATCAGCGCCCCGCCAACCACCTGAACCGTATCGCCCTCGCTAACACGCTCGAATACGCCGCCGCCGACCTCGTCTATTATTGGGATGCCAGAGGCGATTATCATCAGCGGTCCGAGATTAGGGTATACGCCCGTAACCGAACACGCCGCGTTCACCACGCACGAAGGTTTTCTCTCTATCAGCGCTTCCGCCGAAACGCGATCGACATCCGGGTGATCTATGATCGCGACCTCGCCCTCGCAAAGCCGCTTCACAAGATTCTTTGTTCTTTTGTCGAGCCTGGCCGTCGCTATGACGCTATCGTTTTGCGACATGGCAACCGCCTGCGTTGGCGCCTTCATAATCTCTCACCCCGGGCAATTATCTCATATTCTTTCAACGCGCTCGCTTACTTTTGCCCGCGCGCTTCAAGATGTCCCTGGCATGCTCGCACGTCACCTTGCGTCCACTGGAATCCCCAAGCATCCTGCAAATCTCCGCCACCCTTTCCTCATCGCCCAGAAGCGCGATCTCCGTGCTGGCGGCATCGCCAGGCGTCTTAAAGACGCCGTACTGCCAATCGGCAAAACTGGCAATCTGCGGAAGGTGCGTCACACAAAATACCTGATGGTACTCAGTAAGCTCACGCAACTTCTTACCGATGCTCGCCGCTGTCTCTCCACCGATGCCGGCGTCAACCTCGTCAAAGACCAGAACCGGCAACCTGTCCGCCCCGGCAAGCACTATCTTGAGCGCCAGCATCACTCTGGACATCTCACCTCCCGACGCGATATGCGTAAGTGGCGCGGGCGGCACTTCGCTCGCCGGAGCGAAGAGAAACTCCACGCTGTCGCAACCGGTGGAACCAAGGCGTCCTGTCAGATTTTCGTCTTTGTCAAGGGAACGCGTTTTGATCTCGACGGCAAAACGCGCGCTCTCAAGATCGAGATCGGACATCTGCGACGCGACATCCCGCTCGAGCGACGTGACGGCATTCAATCTACCTTCGGACAGCGCTTTTGCGAGTTCAGTCGCACTCTCGCGCGCTTCGTCAATCTCAGCGTCAACAGCGCTCGCGCGCGCGTCTGACGCTCTGATCTCCTCCAGTCTCGACGCCGCCGCACAGCGGTAATCCAGCGCGGCCTCCAGTGATCCACCGTACTTGCGACACAACTCGCGGAGCGCGGTGAGTCTCGAAGATATTTTCTCCAGCTCCAAAGGGTCCGTGTCGAGGTTATCCCTGTAAGCGGCCACATCTCGCGCGAGATCCTCGGATTCCAGCGCAATGGAGTCGAATCTCGAAGAGAGCGCGCTCAACGATGCGTCCAGCGATGTCATTCGCGATAAATCGAGGGCCGCCTGACTCAAAAGATCCACGACCGTGACGGCCGATTGTTCTCCGGCGCGTAAAACGCCCTCCACCTTCGAAGCAAGCTCCCACAGCTCCGACGAATGCTTTAATCTGGACGCCTGCTCGTCTAAGGACTCGAGTTCGCCGGACACGGGCGCGGAGGCGTCTATCTCGGCTATCTCGTACGAGAGAAGCTCTGACTCTCTCGTCGCGTCAACTCCTCCGATCTTCCCAAAAACGTTCTTTCTCTCCGCAAGCAACGCGCGCAAGCGTTCATATTCACTGCGATACTTTTTGAGCCGCTCCACGTGGTCTGCGCCAGCATAGCGATCAAGATAATCGATGTGCGAAGAACGCTTCAGCAAAGCCTGGTGAGTATTCTGACCGTGCACCTCGAGCAAAATATCCCCGATAGCCGCACACGCCGACACCGGACAGAGACGCCCGTTCACCGTACAGCGGCTCTTTCCGTCTTTCGGCAACCGGCGAGTGAGCGTAAGTTCCTGCTCGTCCTCCTGTATGTAACCCATGGCGGCAAGCGACGCTGACAGATGCGGGGTTCCGGACAGGTCAAAAGACGCCTCGAGCACAGCCTCTCGAGAACCGGCGCGCACCATCTGGCCTGCGCCACGGTCGCCAAGCAGCAGCCCGATTGCGCCTATCAGCACCGTCTTGCCGGCGCCCGTCTCGCCTGTCAGGACATTCAGGCCGGAGTGGAACTCCACCTCCACGCTCTCCACCAGCGCGAGATCCGAGACTTTCAGATACGAGAACAATGCGCCTCCCTCAAGACATATCCTCACCCGCGGGAGGCCGCATGAACTTGCGGCGAACGGTTCCGTAGAAGGAAGCGTCCACGAGCTCCATTATTTTCACCGTTTCCTCAAGGGCGTAGAACTCGATGGCCGCGCCTGACGGGATCTCGACGTCGAGACGGCCGTCAACGCTCAATGACAGGCGCTCCGGCGCGCCTTCCACCGTCACCATTACGCGATCAGTCGCGTCAAGCACCATTGGCCTCGCGAAAAGCATATGCGCGCAGATCGGCGTCAACAGCAGACACCGCAAGTCCGGCGTGACGATCGGTCCACCGGCCGACAGCGAGTAGGCCGTTGAACCTGTCGAGCTCGCGAATATGAGGCCGTCGCCTGAGTACCTCATGAAAAATAGCCCGTTCACGTATGTCGAGATATGAATGAGCCTTTCCCTGATAAGCTTTCCCACTACTATCTCGTTTAGCGCTCGATACACGGAACTTTCGCCGGTCGAACTCACCGTGCACCCAACTGGCATTCGCTCGCTAATCACGTACTTTCCCGCGAATATATCATCCAGCGCTGAAACCGAATGGTGAGCATCAACAGCGGTGAGGAACCCAAGCTTGCCGATGTTTATCCCGACTACCGGCACGTCCATCCCTCGCATGAGATCGATGGCGTGCAGCATCGTCCCATCGCCGCCAAGTGCGATCACGAGCCCGATCTCCCCGGCTGAGTCAAGACTCGCGAAAGGCAGGTCGAGACCCAGCGTGGCCGCGTCGCGCTCGAGTAAAAAATACGGCGCCCCATGGCGTTCCAGCCAGTTCGAGACCTCGAGGACGAGCTCCTTTACGCCCGGCTTTCGCACGTGCGGAATTATAAGAACCTTCTTGCGATGATCATTCCCCAACAACTGTGTTTTTCCCACCATTCGATCAGCAGCCTCCTCCAAAACGCATAATGGGGTCAAACCATATTATGCGTTTCTATGCGCACCCTCATTTATCTATCGCAAAACGCATAATATGGTTTGACCCCATTATGCGTTTTCGATATCGTTATGAAGAACTCGACGTTACCTTTTGGGCCCTTGATCTTTGAGGGGGTTACGCCGCCAATCGTCAGCCCTCTTTCCTTCAGCCAATCATTGATCTCCGTGAGAACACGCTTGTGCACGGCTGGATCCCTGACGACTCCTTTTGGCGCCATGCCAATTCCGGCTTCGAACTGGGGCTTTACCAGCGCGATGACATCTCCATCTTTCGCCATTACCGTTAGCACCGGCTCTATCACTTTTTTCAGCGAGATAAAAGAGACGTCGATCACCGCGAAATCCGGCTCGAACGGTAGAACCGCGCCTGTGAGTTCCCTCGCGTTGAATCCCTCGAGGACCGTAACCCGCTCATCCTGCCTCAGCTTCCAGTGCAACTGGCCTCTCCCCACGTCGAGCGCCACCACCCTGCGCGCGCCCGCTTGAAGGAGATAGTCCGTGAAACCACCGGTCGAAGCCCCCACGTCGAGAACGCTGCGCCCGGACACGTCTATCCCAAAATCCTCTATCGCCCCCGCGAGCTTGACGCCTCCGCGCGAAACATATCTTCTCTTGGGCGCCAGCACTTCGACCCTCTCCAGCCCGCTCACCTGCGAGCCCGGTTTCATGTCCGCGCGCCCATCGACAGTGATCGCGCCTTCCATGACCGCCGCCTTCGCGCGGGCGCGGCTCTCAAAGTAACCCGCGTCAGCGAGGTATTGGTCGAGCCTCTTTCTCATGCGCCCTCGAGCCAGAAACGGATCCCGGACGACACGGATTCCGGCGACAGCCCAACCTGCTCGAGAAGCTCAAGCACAGTACCGTGCTCAATGAAGCGATCGGGTAGGCCCATGACGTGAACCGGCAGGCCCGGCGCACTCGCGTCGAGAGCCGACTTGATCCCGCTGCCGTAACCCCCGGAAACGACGTTATCCTCCAGCGTAACAGCAATTTTCTTCCCCAACGCCGCCGATGCGACAAAATCCTCATCTATCGGTTTCGCGAACCGCGCGTTCACCACGGCCGTTGACACGCCATCGCGCTCGAGCTTTCGAGAAACCGCGAGAGCCGTCTCAACCATATCTCCCAGCGCGAATAAAACTATGTCACCGCCTTCCTTTATCACCTGGCCTTTCCCCAAAACCAGTGGTTGCGGCGCGACACCTTCCATCTCGAACGCTTCGCCCCTGGGAAACCTGACTGCGGCCGGCGAGCCCAACTCCACGGCGAAACGCAACATCTCCTCGAGTTCAGCACCGGAAGCCGGCGCCATCACCGTCATGTTTGGAAGCATGCGCAGGTACGACACATCGAAGTACCCGTGGTGAGTCGCGCCATCTTGCCCCACTATCCCCGCGCGATCCACGGCGAAAACAACACCCAGGTTTTGCAGGCACACCTCCTGGGATATCTGGTCGAACGCCCGTTGTAGAAACGTCGAGTAGATCGCCACAACAGGCTCACATCCTCCAAGCGCCAGCCCCGCCGCCACATTGACGCCCAACTGCTCGGCGATGCCAACATCAAAGAACCTTGTCGGAAACCTATCGCCAAACTCCTCCAGGCCGGCGCCACTCTTCATGGCCGCCGTGATCGCGACAAGCGCCGGTCTCTCGAGCGCGAGAGAGACCATCGCGTCCGAGAAGAGCCTGGTATATGTGCGAGATCCGGCTTTCTTGCGCAATTTCCCGGTTGGCCAGTCAAACGCGGAAACACCGTGAAACTTCTCCGGCCGATTTTCTGAATGGCTGTATCCCTTGCCTTTCACAGTGACCACGTGAAGAAGAACCGTGCCTTCGATTTCCCAAGCCTCGCGTATAGCCTCCTCGACCTCCAGGATATCGTGCCCATCAATCGGGCCCACGTACTTTAAGCCCAGCGCCTCGAACATCATACCGGGAATCAGAGTGTGTGTTATAGCTTCTTTGACATGTGTAACCAGGTTTACGAGGCCCTTGCCCAGGCCAGGCATCGCCAGCAAAATATCTTCGATCTCTTTTTTCGTGTGAGTATACCCGGGCTTGATCCGCAACCGTGAGAGGTAAGCGGCGAACCCGCCCACGTTCTTCGATATCGACATCTCGTTATCATTGAGAAGGATGATGAAATTCGAGTTCAACTGGTGTCCGGCCTGGTTCATCGCCTCGTAAGCAACCCCGGCGGTCATCGAACCGTCCCCGATGACCGAGCACACCGCATATTCTTCTTCCAGCAGATCGCGCGCGAGCGCAAGCCCGAGGCCGTAGGCGATCGACGCTCCCGCGTGGCCGCTGTTCACGATATCGTGAGGGCTCTCGGATCTCCTTGGAAAACCGCTGATCCCGTCGAGTCGGCGCAACGTGGAAAACTCTTCTCTCCTTCCGGTAATGATCTTGTGCGCGTACGCCTGATGGCCTACGTCCCAGATAATCTTGTCGCGCGGAGAATCGAGCGCGCGGTGCAAAGCTATAGTAATTTCCACGGCGCCCAGGCTCGACGCCAGATGCCCTCCCGAAACACTGGTCGTGCTTATTATCAGTTCACGTATCTCGGAAGCGAGACGCTCGAGTTCGGTTCTGCTGAGAAGTCGCAAATCGCGCGGAGAATCCACCCGCGCCAGAACAGAATAATCTTTTGGTAATTTATCCAATGCTTTTCCACTTTGCTTCTGATCCACCCTCGGATCCTTGAATATCAACAACATTGTATCGAACGTCCGCGCGCGCGTACAGGAAACAACGATCCGGCGCGCGCGCTTTTCGATCCGATCCCTGTGTTAATATACTCGAATGGATCCACCAAGCAAGCACGTTCTTTACCTCTCAAAACGCATCGGCGCGCGCGGCGCGGGAACCTCCGGCGAGGGCGCCGCCGCCTCCTATATTTTGCGCGCTTTTCACGATTCCAACCTCGAAACCAGCGTGGAAACATTTTCCACGTGGAAATCGGACATGTACGGCCTGCTGACGATTTATATGCTCTCAATAGCCGCATACCTGCTGTTCCGTTTCAACTACGCCGCCGGCCTGGCGATATCGATCCTCGCGTTCCTCGTCTTCCAGATGGAGACCTACACCTGGGCTGTAATATCGCGGTTGTTTCCACGCAGTAGCGCTTCAAACGTCGTCGCCATAGCGCGTCCATCGGGAACTGTTCGCAGGAAAGTGGTCATCGTAGCCAACTACGACAGCGCAAAGAGCTCACCGCTGGGGCGCCGCGCGCTCGCGCGATCGTTCCGGGCGCTCCACATTATTTCGTTCGCGTGCGTAACGGCTATTATGCTCGTGGGAGCGGGAGTGATCGGAGCGTCGCTCACAAAAGTGAACGCCAACGCTATTTCCATTTTCTGGCTCTGCGCATCGCCGTTTCCCGCGTACCTGGCGCTCATGTCCATATTGATAGCATGGGGAGAGTTTCACGGACGCTATACGGCCGGCGCCAACGACAACGCTTCCGGGGTTGGAGCGCTTATCTCCGTCATGACTCACGTGGCATCAGCGCCACTTGACAACACAGAGATATGGGGCGTGGCTACAGGCCGCGGGTGGGCAGGCGCCAGGGGAATGATTTCCTTCCTTCGCCGGCGCGGCCGCCACATGCGCGATGCCTTCATAATCAATCTCGACCACTGCGGCTCGGGAGACACAAAAATCATCACGCGCGAGGGAGCAATGCTCGGCTTCCGCTGCTCCTGGAAGTTAAGGCGCCTTGCACTTGCCGCCGCGGCGCGTTCCAAAGGCGTCAAATGCGGAAAGGGAAAGTGCCGCGTGAAAAAAAGTGACGCCATGGCCGCCCGCGTAAGGGGTTACAAAACGATTACCATCGGCGGCGGTGGCGTTGGAGGAACTTACGCGGGCTGGCGAAACACCGCCGATGTTTATGATGTCGTGAACCGCGCTTCACTTGATCGCGCGGTCAAACTGACAACCTTGCTGCTCGAGGAGATAGACAGTGACGCCGCGCGCAAGCCACGCCCCCGACCACGTAGCGACACGGACGATGAACGTCCCCCTGCGCTTGGCTGACAACTACTCCCCGAGCACCTGACAAACGATATCGCGCTCCCTTGGCCTGTTGTCGAAATCCACGAGGACGATCTGCTGCCAGATGCCGATCTCGAGTTTTCCGCTCGTGAAAGGAACAGTCAACGACGGTCCCATGAGCGACGCCCGCACGTGGGAGTGCCCATTGCCATCGTGCCAGCGCTGGTTGTGATGATACTCGAGTTCCCGCGGAGCGAGGCGATCGAACGCCTCGTCGATGTCCTCGACGAGACCGGGCTCGTACTCGATCGTCGTCACAGCCCCCGTCGATCCGGGAACAAAAATTGTCACGATGCCAGAGTGAACGCCGGACCGCCGAACAGCTTCGGACACGCTGGACGTGACATCAACCACATCCGCGTCCCCGCGGGTCGAAACAGTGAACCCTTCTCTAACCACACTCATCCGGCATTCACATCGAGTACAGCTCTTCTGCTGGAATGACTCTGAATCCGGCTACCTTGAGCGCTCCAACCGCCCGCGAAACCTCCGCGACCCTGATGATCACGATAGCCCCCCCGCCAACTGCTTTCCCGAGGAAGCAGTACACGTACTCGATGTTTATCTCCTGTTCGACGAGCGGCTTTATGACTTCGCACAGCCCCCCTGGACGATCATCCACTTCTACCGCCAGGACATCGGTTTCTTTAGCGGTGAATCCACGCGCCTTGAGTTCGTCAAGCGCTTTGTTAGGATCATCGACTATCAGGCGCACCACTCCATAATCGCACGTGTCCGCGACGCATAGGGCCCTGATGTTGATGCCCGTCTCACGCAAGTTGCGGGTTACGTCGAGCAGTCTCCCCGACTTGTTCTCCAAAAACACGGATATCTGCTTGACCGCCATCACCACCTCCTATATCTCACGATTATCGATCACGCGAACCGCCTTGCCCTCGCTGCGGGCGATGCTCCTGGGCTCCATAAGCATGACCTTGACGCCTATTCCCAGATAGCTCTGTATCTCTTCCTCAATGACCTTCTGCCACTCCTCGAGGCCCCCTATCCGATCCGAGAACATTTCAGGAGAGAGTTCGACCCATACTTCGAGCGTATCGAGACCGGCCTCGCGCTCTACTACTATCTGATAATGAGGGGATATCCCCTCGATCTGCATGAGCACCGTCTCGATCTGAGACGGAAACACGTTGACTCCCCCAATAATGAGCATGTCGTCAGTCCTGCCCCTAACGCGTTGCATCCTGACGTGTGTCCTTCCGCACTGGCACGGTTCTTCATTGAGTGTCGTGATGTCGCACGTCCTGTACCTGATGAGCGGCATGCCCTCCTTGTTGATGGTGGTGAAAACCAGTTCGCCCTGCTCTCCTGCGGAAAGCTTTTCTCCTGTGTCCGGTTTAATCGTCTCAGCGATGAACGCGTCTTCGAACACGTGGAGGCCGTTCTTGCACTCACACTCGATCGACACGCCAGGCCCCATGACTTCGGCGACCCCGTAGATGTCAAACGCCGACAGGTTCAGCAACCTCTCTATCTTTTCACGCATGTGATCGCTCCACGGCTCCGCCCCAAAAACGCCGCACTTCAACTTGAGATTCTTGAAATCGACGCCCATCTCCTGCGCTGTTTCCGCCATGAACAGGGCGTACGACGGGGTGCAACAGAGAACTGTCGCGCCGAGATCCACCATCATGCGGATCTGGCGCTTGGCGTTGCCTCCAGATATCGGGATCACCGAGCCTCCTATCTTCTCGACCCCGTAGTGGAGCCCGAGTCCGCCGGTGAACAGACCATAGTCATACGCGACCTGGACGGTGTCTGATGAATCGACTCCGCACGCCACGAGCGCTCGGGCAACCAGCTCCGACCAGACTTCGATATCCCTGCTCGTGTAACCGGCGACAATCGGGACACCGGTCGTGCCCGAGGAAGCGTGTACTCTGACGATGTCGCGCGTGGGAACCGCGAACATGCCAAACGGATAGTTCTCACGGAGGTCGTCTTTCGTCGTGAACGGAAGCTTCTCGATATCGTCGAGCGAGTTGATGTCCCGCCAGCTCACACCTCGATCCTGGAGCTTCGCGTGATAAAAGGGAACCATCTCTTCACAACGCTTCACGGTACTCTTAAGCTTGGCGAGCTGGAGCTCCGCCAGCCGCTCTCTATCCATCGACTCTATCTCACGGTTATACACTCGATTCACCACCTTGAACATCATCTATCAAACAGCAAATCATACTAACACAGCCAGGGGTCACCTGTAAGAAGCCCAAGTCAAGACACACCTCTCCTTGATCCCCGCTCGCGGGGATGTCAAATTCGTCTTGACTTGGGAGGAGACCCCGT
>PHEX01000030.1 GCA_002843005.1 Candidatus Anoxymicrobium japonicum
ACTGGCGAAACTTCAGCGCCGGAGCGGATCGGACAAGAGCTGATTCATCGCGTCAGAAAATGCTCTTGTGAGCGTTGCGCTGGGTGGGGAAAGTGAGTTTCAACCATCGCGCGGCAATTTGACAAATATGTTAGGCTTGCCTAATATATTGAGCAGGCGGCGTAACGACGAGAGAGGCCATGATAGCAATGCGGAGGCACAGGCACGGGAAAGGCTCGGCGGGAGCGGAAAAGGCCGCGCCCGCTCCCGCGAGAACCTGCATGATGCAGCTCGGCGATGTAGATACAGGCTGCACCGGCACGATCAGCAAGCTGGAATGCAGGCGGCAACTCAAGCGGCGTCTGATGGACATGGGAGTCGTTGCGGGTACTCGATTCAAAATCGAGAAAGTGGCCCCGCTCGGCGACCCGATGGAACTCAAATTCAACGGTTTCAACCTTTCTCTTCGCAAAGCGGAGGCCGGTGACATCTGGGTCGAGGTGCCGTGTGACTGAAGGCGCGCCGATCCCCCTGGGCGAGGCTACAAGATGAGCGCCAGGAAAACGGATTTCGTAGTCGCCCTCGCTGGCAATCCCAACACCGGAAAGACCACCGTTTTCAACAATCTGACCGGCGGCCGTCAGCACGTCGGAAACTGGCCAGGCGTCACGGTCGAGAAGAAGGAAGGGATCTCAAGCGCCGGGCGCCTTGAGTTCAAGGTGATCGACCTTCCGGGAACCTACAGCCTGACCGCATATTCGCTCGAGGAAGTCATAGTCCGCGACTTCATCGCGCGTGAGAAGCCCGATGCGGTAGTCAACGTCATCGACGCCAGCAACATCGAGCGGAACCTCTACCTGACCACACAACTTCTCGAGCTTGGCGTTCCGCTAATCATCGCCCTCAACATGATGGACGAGGCCGCGGTCCGCGGCGTCACGATCGACACGGGCCTGCTGTCCAGGCTGCTCGGCGTTCCTGTAGTGCCTATGATTGGCGTGCGAAACAGGGGAACCGATGAGCTGAAGGAAGTCATCGCACAGACAATCCACAGCGAAGCAAGCCTACGCCACGTTCAGGTACTCTACGGGCGTGAGACCGAGGAGGAGATCTCCAGACTCAAGGCCGCTATCGAGAATGATGAGGCGCTATCAAATAAACTCCTCGGAAAGCACTCCGCTCGCTGGCTCGCCGTGAAGCTACTCGAGGAGGATGAGCGCGTACAGGAGGACGTCGAGCGGGTCGCTGGAGGCGGGGCGGCGGCCATCCGGCAACTGGAGGCAAGCCGCAAGCACCTCTTCTCGATATTCAACGAGGACATAGAAACTGTTATCGTCGACATGCGCTACGGTTTTGTCGCGGGCATCGCGCGAGAGGCGGTCAAGCGCAAGCGCGAAGGATACGCGACGGTCTCGGACCGCATAGACAGAGTTCTGACCGGTCGCATCCTCGGCTTTCCTTTCTTCGCGGCTTTCATGTGGCTGATGTTCTTCCTGACTTTCTTTTTAGGGAAATACCCCATGGGCTGGATAGACACTCTCGTGCTGAACCTCGGCGCCTTCGTCAAGATCAACTTCACCTCGCCAACATGGCTAAGCTCGCTGCTGGTGGATGGAGTCATAGGCGGCGTCGGCGCCGTGCTGGTTTTTCTGCCGCAGATATTTATAATTTTCATCTGCATCTCGATCCTGGAGGACACGGGATACATGGCTCGGGCGGCGTTCATCATGGATCGCGTCATGCACGGGTTCGGCCTGCACGGCAAGTCGTTTATCCCGCTCCTCATGGGCTTTGGATGCACCGTGCCGGCGGTCATGGCGACCCGTACGCTCGAGAGCGACAAGGATCGCATGATAACGATACTGGTCAATCCCCTTATGTCATGCGCGGCAAGGTTACCGGTGTATGCGCTGTTCACCGCGGCGTTCTTTTCGTCCAACCAGGGGTCGGTGACGTTCTCCCTGTACCTTCTCGGAATAATACTGGCCATCGCGATGGCGAAGCTGTTTCGCAAGACGATCTTCCGTGGCGAGAGCGAGCCCTTTGTCATGGAGCTCCCCCCCTACCGCATGCCAACCGCCAGGGGCACAGTGATCCACATGTGGGAGAGGGGCTCGCTTTTCCTGCGCAAGGCGGGCACCGTGATACTTGCCGGCTCGGTAGTAATCTGGCTGCTATCGTACCTGCCGTGGGGCGTGAAATACGGGAGCCCGGCCAGTGTCGCCGGCATGACAGGACGCCTGTTCGAGCCGCTTGTGAAGCCGCTCGGATTCGACTGGCGCGCGGTAGTCGCGCTCATGTTCGGGTTCGTGGCTAAAGAGATCGTCGTGAGCACGTACGGCGCGTTGCTCGGGGTGGGCCCGGACAGGGCCGCCGTCTCTGTCGAGCTGCACAAGATTTTCACCCCGCTTTCGGCGTACACCTTTATGGCGTTCACGCTCCTGTACACGCCGTGCCTCGCGACCGTGGCGGTAATAAAGAAAGAGACGGGCTCGTGGAAGTGGGCCGCGTTCGCGATTGGCTACTCGCTGATTCTCGCATGGGTGGTGGCGTTCGGAATCTATCGCGTCGGCCTCCTGCTCGCGCTCGGGAAGTGATAACGTGTTCGATGAAATACTGAGCGAAGTCGAAAAAGCAAGTGGACCTCTGACGGTCAATGAACTCTCAGTGCGCCTCGGCGTCGAAAAAGGCGCGCTCGAGAAGATGCTCGAGTTCCTCGAGAAGAAAAACAAGCTTTCCGTACGCAGGTCAGGTGTGGTGGCCGGACAACAGTGCCTATCGTGCAAGGCGCGCGTCAACGGATGCGGACATCCTGAATCGAAAGAAGGAGGCGCTTCTTAGATGCCTGAAGCGTTTGAGAGATACCTGGAAACAATATACGAGATTACAGGAAGTGGCGCGGAAGTGCGGGTCAAAGACATCGCCACGTCACTCAATGTCTCAAAGCCGAGCGTTTCCGAGATGGTTGACCGCCTGGTGAACAATTCGCTGGTGACGCACGATAAGTACCAGCACATCAAGTTGACCGCGAAAGGCAAGCTCATCGCTAAAGGCCTTGACCGCAAGCACGAGGTCGTCAAGCGTTTTTTCATCGACGTCCTGGGCGTCGATGAAGCCATCGCCGACATGGACGCCTGCGAGATCGAACACGTGATAAGCGACAGAACACTGAACAAACTGGTCGAGTACCTGGAGGCAAATTAAAAGCCCTGGAAGAGAATGCAAAAAATGGTCTGCTCCGAAAATAGCCCTTTCTGATCTCCTCCCCCTATGGCTATGGCTAAGATGTGACGCATCACAGACAGGAATGTCTGTGCGTGCTACACAATGTGACACAGGCATTCTTGCCTGTGGGCCCTATGTGATAAAGTATTGCTCGATCATCATTGAAACGCTGATAACCGGAGGAGTCACATGGTCATATTAATGGCGGCAATCGTATGCGCAATTATAGCTTCCCTGGCGTACAACTACGCCATGTACATATCGAAGAAAGCGGTCATGACTCTCCCGGAAGTCAAACTCCGTCTTTCACGGTCGGTCATCAAGGCTTTCCTCACAAACCGCCTATGGCTTACCGGCATGACAATCTCGCTGTTTGGAAGCGCGCTTTACGCGTTCGCGTTGACCGTGGCGCCGATATCTATTATTCAACCTGTCATGGGATGCGGCATAGCCCTGCTCGCCTACCTCGCCATCAAGAACCTCGGGGAGAAGCCGCGTCGAATAGACCTGGTCGCCATAGGCCTCAGCGTTCTGGGCGTGATCCTTATCGGCGTGAGCCTGGCAGAGGGGTTGCCGGAGAAAGTCAAGTACTCGGCCGTGGCGCTATGGACATTCTCGGGTGTCCTGGCGGCGGTTGCGTTGATCGTGCTTTTTGTCATGTCGCGTGGATCCGACGCGAAAAAAGGCGCCGGTCTCGGTATCGCCTCCGGCATGCTCGGCGGAACATCGGTGGTCTTCGCGAAGCTGGTTCTAGTCGACTGGTCCAGTCAGTGGACGACTAAAGGAGTGCTGGTCTTTATCTCCTCCCCCGCGATAATATTCGTCATCGCGTGGATCGCGACTATGGGACCGTCAATTGTTATCCTGCAGGCGGCGTTGCAAAAGGGAATGGCAATCATCGTAGTGCCATTGCTCGCGGGCCTCTCGCAACTCATTCCAATCGCCCTCGGCATGGTCGCTCTTCACGAGAAGATGCCAAAAAGTCTGGCCCTTTCCGTAATGCGGGTTGTCGCCTTCGCGCTAATACTGATAGCAACCTTCATCCTGTCGAAACGGGCTGAGGAAGAGCTGCTCGCAGAATAGCGTCGGTCACTTTCCACTAACCCCCCTCGCCCCCCTTATCAGGGGGGAATGACGCTATTTCAGTATGGCCGCGATCGTGGTCATGAACTCTCTGTCGTCAAACGGCTTTCTGAAGAACCCCGCGGCGCCCAGCTTTCGCCCTTGCTCCAGCATCTCTTCATCGTCGAAGGCCGTGAGGAAGATCACGGGGATGTTGCGCGTGTTGAGCGAGTGCTTCATGCGGTCAATCGATGAAAAACCGCCGCCAGCCGGCATTCTTACGTCGAGTATGATGAGATCGGGCTTGCTGCTGTTGGCGATGTCATAGGCCTCCTCGCCGTTGTGGGCGGAGACAACACTGTAACCCGCCGCGCGCAGGCGTATAGAGAGCGCCATCACCAGGTCTTTATCGTCGTCCGCCACCAGGATCAGCTTTTGTTCTTCAGCCAAAGCGCTTCCTTTCTATCATCGAACAGCGGCCTGTCCCTTGTGCGCCGGGATAGAGAAGTGGAACGCGCTGCCCATGCCTTCTATGCTTTCGGCCCACAACGTCCCGCCGTGCGCCCGTATTATCTCACGCGAAATCGAGAGCCCGAGGCCGGCGCCTTCCTCCACATAAACCTTGTCCTTCTCGACGCGGTAAAACAGCTCAAATATCTTTCCAAGATCCTCTTTCGGTATCCCGATGCCGGTATCCTCCACCGACACGATGACCCTGCCCTCGTCCCGCGGCATAAAACCAGCCCTTATCTGCAACATGCCCTGCTCTGCGAACTTGATGCTGTTTCCGGCGAGATTCGCGATAACCTGCGCGATGCGCGCCCTGTCGGCGTACACCGGCGGAAGCCCCTCGGAGACCTGCGCCTGCAGCATGATGCCCTTGTCATCAGCTTGTGATTGGAGCCGCCCGAGCACAATGTCCAGTATCTCCTGTATTTCTACAACCTCCAGCTTCAACTTGAATCCCCCGGAGAGGATCTTGTTGGCGTCGATCAGATTCTCGACAAGGTTGCGAAGGCGAAAACTGCTCCTGCGAATAACATCGACGTAGTTCACCTGGTCATCGGTGAGGGCGCCGCCCAGACCTTCAAGCAAGATGTTCGCGTACTGGTCGATGGCCGCAAGCGGAGTGCGCAGGTCGTGGCTCACGTTCGCGATGAAGATCTTGTGGATTTTTCCGACTTCCTCATCCGGCGTGATGTCCATGCCGATCGCGAGCTTCTCGGTCTCTCCTTTCGAGTTTCGGGTGACCGCTGATATGAATCGATAGTTTTTGCCGTTCTTGAGCGTGGCGCGCCACCTGGCAGAACCTTTGCTCCTGGCGCAGACATCGCACGGCTCGGCGCGGTCGAAAAAGATATGGTAGCACGCGCCACCAAGCTGTCCCTCGCCGAAGATCTCCTCCGCCGTATGATTCATCCAGAGAATCTGATAATCAGGACTTACCACGTAAACGGGATCGGAAAGCGTCGCGAATATGCCCCGAATCTGATTGTTCGTGTTCTCGATCACGCGATTACACCAGTCAATGCGACGTTGCCTGGCGCCAGCGTTGAACGCGGCGATAACACGCGGGAAGGGATTCTCGCGGATTGGTTTATAGATAAAATCCGAAGCCCCCGCGCCAAGACTCGTTACGGCGCCCTCGACGTCGCTGTCCCGTACGACAACCACGACAGGTTGTCTGTCCAACCCGGCTTCGCGCATTTGCTCGATGGGAATAGCGGCATCAGGCGGAAGGTTGTCCTTGTCCCAGAGGATAATGTCCGCGTTGAATTCGACCGCGCGTTCCATCCCCTGCCTGTCGCCTTCACCGCGCATGAACCGCAGGTCGTCTCCTTTTAACGCGGCCTCACACGCGAGCGCGACTTCCCCATCCTCGCCAAGATATGCTATACGGTAAACCTTCATCTAAAACACCAGCTTGCGCTCTTGTCAGGGGTCAACTACGCGGGGTAGACGGAGCGGTAGACGGTGCCTGACCCCTCTACGCCTGCGGAAAGCCGACCTTGCGCGTGACCCTGGTGCGCTTCTCCTTCAGCTTCGGCTCCTGGTACAAGGAGAGAGTGAGAATTGTTCTCGCTTCCTCGGGATGCTCTGCCACAAACATCAACTCGTCCTTGGTCAAAGGCTTGCCCGTGGTAACGTTCGCGAGCCTGACCAGATCCAGTATCTCACGGGCTTCCTCATCCGAGCCGAACTCTATCTTGAGGTGCTCGTAGACGTTGCGGAAGCCTTTGACACCACCGTACGCGCCGGTCGTTATCATCCTGCCGGTCTCGACCAGCTCCGGCTCGCCGCGCCCGAGTTCCTCGCAGTCATAAAGCTCATAGTTGCGCCTGTCCTTGAGCGCGCCGTCAGCGTGGATGCCTGACTCGTGGGCGAAAGCGTTGCCTCCGACACCGACCTGGTTTATCGGGATCGGGACACCAAACGCGTAAGACGCGTACTTGGCCAGCCGCCAGGAATGAGAGATGTCAATGTTCGGGTCGAGCCTGTACCTCCCCTCGAGCCCGCTGGATTTCATAAACGCGAGCAGGCAAGAGACGAGATCGGCGTTACCTGCCCTCTCTCCAATGCCGTTTACTGTGGTGTTGACATAGGCGTCCACCCCACCGTCGATCGCGCCTCTCGCTCCGGCGACTGAGCACGCTACCGCCATGCCCAGGTCGTTGTGGCAGTGAAGTTCTATGTCCAGCCTGACTGCTTCAGCCAGTTCTTTTATGCGATCGTATATGGTAAAAGGATCATCGTATCCAAGCGTATCGCAGTACCGGACGCGCGCCGCGCCGCCGTCTCTGGCCACCTGCGCGAACTTGATCAAATCCGCCATCGACGTGCGGGAGGCGTCTTCCGCGTTTACCGCCACGGTCTTGAAATCCAGTTCGTGCGCCCTCTCGAGCGCCTCGCGCATGCTTTCGCAAACATCATCGAAGGTGCGCGTCCCATGCCATTTCCCGTTGATCATCTGTGGAGACGTGGAGATAGAGATATTTATGTGCTTGAGCTCGGGAACCATTTCCCTGGCCAGCTCGATGTCGGCCTTGACAGCGCGAAGCCACCCGGAAATGCGCAGCCTCTTGAGCACGCCTTCCTCGACCAGCGCGAGGTTCCCTCGCAGGTAGTTGGTCTCGTGGTTCGTCGTGGGGAAACCCGCCTCGCTCTGAAAGACACCCATCTGATCGAGATACATGTTGATGATTGTCTTCTCTATCTTGGCGAGCCCGAGCTGTGCCGTCTGCACTCCATCGCGGTTCGTGACATCTATGAAATATATGGTGTTCTCAGACATTCAGTTCACTCCTTTGTTCGCGGGCGATTGAACCCACCTGGAGCTGGCGATTCACCGCGCCCGGGCGCGCTCTTTCTTTATCTCACCAGCGCAATGGCACATTGTATCAAACAGGTCGGCAATCTCATTGTTCTCCAGGCATGAGAAGGCGATCCGTATGTCCGCGTCGCCCATGGATATGACGCCGATGCCGTATCTGTCCAGCAGGCGCGCTCGGAACTCCTCGGCGTCAATTCCCTTGAGCGCGATGCTCATGAAGTATCCCGCGTTAAACGGGTACGCCCGCCAGTGATCGTCGTAGAGGGGGTTTCGTAAAACCTCCCGAACCGTTTCAGCCCGCTCTTTCAAGATGTCGTACTTCTCTTTTTTCTCATCCGGCAACGCCGCATCCGACATCGCGCGCAGCACAATAGACTGGGACAACTGCGAGCAGTTGCTGATGTTGCCCCTTATGGCGCCGCCGACTTTCTTCTCGAGAGCAGCGTACACTTCGTCCTCTCTGCCCCCGGCCTCGAGAGAAAACGTGATGAAACCGACCCTCAAGCCCCACGCGTACTCTTCCTTGCTCACCCCATCCACCTTGACCGGGAAGACGTGTTCACTCGCGCCGGCCAGCATTCCAAACAGGGACTCAGAGCTCGTATCCTCTGTGTAAAAGAGGCCGAAATAAGCGTCATCCAGAACAACCACGACATCGCGCCCGGGGCCCGCCTCGGACAGCAGGGCCTCGACGACGCTTTCTGTCTCTCCGCGTCGTATCGAGTAGCCCGTCGGGTTGTTCGGGAAGTTGAGGATCACAACCGCCTTGCCTTTTTCGTCCAGGACACGAGAGAGAGCTCTGGCGAGTCCGGCGGTATTGAACTCCGTCTGAGCAAACAGCGGAAATGCGCGCATCTCGGCTGAGCGCTTTACGGCGTACACAAGCTCGTAATTGTCCCACGCCTTGTCCGGGACAAGAACCACGTCACCGGGGTCGAGAAACAGCTCGCCGGCGATGGTAAGCCCATGTGTAATTCCGCACGTCACCACCGGGAGGCTGACGCTCTTGCCCGTGAGCGACGGATCCTTTGCGAACATGTCATCGCGCCAGGCGCGCCTGAGCCCGGCATTCCCTGTCGCGGGCGCGTAGTCGAGCGCTTCGTCGGGTGATAACCCGTTGACACACTCCATGATTGCCTTGAGATTCATTGCCCGGCCACCCTCGCGCGCGATGCCAATGGTCGCGTTGTATCTGTGCGCCTTGCTCCTGGCTTCCGCGGTCTGCGTCAGTATTCCTTTCGGGAAATACAGCTCGCGACCGAGCCCGGACAGCATCCCGAACAGCGCGGGGCTCGCCTCATTTATCGTAGCGTTCAACTCTTCGGCAAGCGGATTCATCGTAACCTCCCAGACAGCAATGGCAACCCCAGTAGCAGGAAAATCAACTAATTATAATGCAGGGGTCAGGCACCGTCTACCTTTCCGTCTACCGCTAAAGCGGTAGACGGTGCCTGACCCCAATGTGACATTAGAGGTTCCCGCAGGCAGCTTTGATCTGCGCGAAAATCTGCTCCGGCTTGAAGCCGAGCAGGCGGTTCGCGCCTGACGTACACGCCGCCGAGCAGGCGCCGCATCCCTTGCAGAGCGAGCGGTTGACGACCGCCACCCCTCTCTCCTCGTCAAGAGTGATAGCCTCGAAGCCGCACAGCGCGACGCACTGCCCGCAGCCGGAGCAGACCTCTTCAGAGACCACGGCTACGACCCCATCAGTTACTACATCGGGTTTCGAGAGGATCGTCTCCGCGCGCGCCGCCGCGGCGCATGCCTGTGTCAAGCTCTCAGTGATGGTTTTCGGGTAATGCGCGAGCCCGGCCACAAACACGCCGTCCGTCGCGAACTCCACCGGGCGCAACTTCACGTGCGCCTCCAGAAAGAACCCGTCCGTCGTAAGCGGGACTTTCAGCTTCGACGCCAGCTCCAACGCGTCAGGGTTCGCCACGATACCGCACGACAGGACGACAAGATCCGGTGTCAGCGCGATCTCCTCGCCCCTTATGTTCATGTCCGCCACGTGTACCAGCAGGTCGCTCGAGACCTGACTGACCGCCGGAGGCCGGTCTTTCTCAAAACGGATAAAATTCACGCCCATGTCTCGCGCTGATCGGTAGTACTCTTCCTTTAGCCCGTAAGCGCGTATGTCGCGGTAGCAGACGTTGACGAGCGAGCGCGGGTTCAGTTTCTTTAAGCTCACCGCGTTCTTGATCGCTGTGCCACAACATATTTTGCTGCAGTACGGACGCTGGTCGTTGCGCGAACCGACACACTGAATCATGACCGTATTTCGGACGTGCGCGAGCGAGGACGGATTCTCGTCGAGACGGCGCTCCAGTTCAGTCTGAGTAATCACGCGGTCATGGGCACCCCAACCGTATTCGTCTTTCAACGGCACATACTCGAGCCCTCCGGTAGCGACCACCACTATCCCGTGATCCAGTTCGACCACGCCACCTGGAGTGTCAACGGTCGTGTGAAACTTGCCGACAAAGCCATCGACGGACTCGACCTGCGCGCTCAGGAAAAGTTCGATGTTTTTGTGCGAGAGAACGCGCTGTTCAAGCTCCTTCAGCTTGCCGGCGACATCTCCCCCTTCAATGGTCTTTTTGATGTGGCGCATGTTGCCACCGAGCTCAGCAGTTTTTTCGAGAAGGTATGTCATGAAGCCGGCGTCCGCCAGTTGCAGGGCCGCCATCATTCCGGCCGCGCCGCCGCCGACAACCAGCGCGCGCGGCGTGACAGGCGATACGCCTTCTGATAGCGGCTCTGAGAGCGCGACTTTCCAAACTCCCATCTTGACAAGGTATTTAGCTTTCTCGGTTGCCTCATCCGGGAAACCCATGTGCACCCACGAACAGTGCTCGCGGATGTTCGCCATCTCAAAGAGATATTTGTTCAGACCGGCCGCGCGCACTGTCTCCCTGAAGAGCGGCTGATGCGTCCTGGGAGTGCACGATGCGACAAGAAGCCGGTTCAGTCTGTGCTCGCGAATCAACTCCCTGATCCACACCTGGGCATCCTGACTGCACGCATAAAGGCGCTCTTCGGCTATCGCCACGCCCGGAAGGGCCTTCGCGTACTCAACCACCGCCGGAACGTCAACGACGCCGCCGATGTTGGTTCCGCAACGGCACACGACCATCCCTATCCTCGGCGCCTCGCCCGCGACATCGCGCTCGGGCGGGTAGGAAACGTTCTCTATCAGCTCACCTTTGCGCGAACACATGGCGCCGCTCGCCATCCCCGCGGACGCGCTCGCCTGCACGACGGTGTCCGGAATATCTTTCGGACTCTCGACCGCGCCGCAAACGTATATCCCCTCGCGTGATGTCTCCACCGACACAAACATGTCCGAATCAACAAAGCCATGCCTGTCAAGCTCGACGCCAAAGGTCTCCGACAAACGCGCCGTGTCGGGCTCTATGCCCACGCTGAGAACGACGAGATCGAACTCCTCCTCGAAGACGCCGCCGTCGGGATCCACGTAGCTGATCAACATGCTCTTGCCTGGCTGAAGTTCTTTCGCGTATGAAGCCAGGCACCGCACGTAGCGGACGCCGTGCTCGTTTTTCGCCTTCTGGTAGTACTCCTCGAATCCTTTCCCGTACGCGCGCATGTCAATGAAAAACACCGTCGGCTCTATCGCTCGCTCGTGCTCTTTCGCGATAACCGACTGCTTGGTCGCGTACATGCAGCACACGGACGAGCAGTAGGTGTTGCCCGTGGAAGAGTCGCGCGAGCCGACGCACTGGATAAAGGCCAGCTTCTTGACCGGCCCTCCGTCCGATCGCCGCGCGACGCGCCCGCCGGTCGGACCGTTCGCCGCCAGCATCCGCTCGAACTCGAGGCTCGTGATCACGTTATCGTAAACGCCGTACCCGTACTCGGCGCGCGCATGCGCATCGAAAGGCTTGTAGCCGGTGGCAAGCACTATCGAGCCCACTTCAATGACTTGAGCGCGTTCCTTCTGCTCGTAATCGACCGCGCCCGATTGACACTCCTCTTTGCAGTTCCCGCACTTTCCGGCTCGAAAGTGAAGGCACTTTGCGGGATCTATGAACGCCGCCCCCGGTACCGCCTGAGGGAACGGAACCCTGATCAACGGCACGCGGGAGAGGTTAGCGTTATACGGATCCTTGACCTTGACGCGACAGTTCTCGCTGCACAGCCCGCAACCGGTGCACTTCTCGATATCGACAAAGCGCGGGCGGACGCGCACGCTGACCTTGAAATTCCCCGGCACGCCCTCGACGCCTGTTACATCCGTCAGCGTGTAAAGTTGTATGTTCTTGTTGGCGCCAACCTCCACGAGTTTCGGCGAGAGGATGCACATCGAGCAGTCGTTTGTCGGGAAAGTCTTGTCGAGCTGTCCCATGACACCGCCAATGGACGGCCCGGAATCGACCAGGTAAACGCGGTATCCCATGCCCACGAGATCGAGTGATGCCTGTATCCCGCCGATGCCCCCGCCAACGACCATCACAGCGCCGACGGGCTTCTTTGTGCACTTGATCTTCGCCATCTTTTTCTCCTGGCGCATGCCGACAACTACGCGGTCAAGTTTAATTCTTTGAGCAACCGCATCGGACTGATAACATGGCTCTTGAACCAGTCGTCGGAGTCGAGCCCCATCGCCAGCCCCAGCAACTCGGTGAAATAGAAAACCGGCATCTTGTGCGGAACCTTGAACGAGAACTTCGCGGGTTGCTGTCTTGTCTCCAGATTGGCCATGCACATCGGACAAGCGGTCACGATGCAGTTCGCGCCAGCCTCCTGGGCGCGGATAAAAAGCTTGTTGACCATCTTTGAGACTATGTCAGAGCGGGTGAGGGACAGGCTCGCTCCGCAGCAATCAGTCTTGAACGACCACGGCCGCGCCTCGACCCCAATCGCCTCGAGAAGCCTGTCAAGGTCTCTCGGATTCTCGACCGAGTCGCAGCAACCAAACTCGAGTGGCCTCGCCAGCAGACATCCATAATACGGCGCCGCCTTGAGGCCGGAGAGATCCGCGCGCAACCATGGCTTGATCTCCTGCGCGCCGACGTCGTTGGCCATCACGTCGAGCAGGTGCCTGACCTTGCCGGTGAACCTGGGGTTCATCCCGAGAATTGACTCGACTTTGCGGGCGCATGCTTCGTCTTCGAGCATACGCTTTTGCGAAACCTTCATCCGCGAGTAACAGCCGACGCAGACGACCAGCATGTCCTTGCCCGCCTGTCTCGCAAGCGCGAGGTCGCGTCCTGGCAACGTCACGGCCAGCAGGTCGTTCGTCATGTGCGCGGAGGACGCGCCACAGCAGTTCCAATCCGGCAGTTCTTCGAGCTCGATGCCGAGAGCCCTGCAAACGGCTTTTGTTGACAGTCCGAACTCCTCAGCAGAGCCTCTCTGCGAACAGCCTGGGAAGTACGAAAATGAAAAACGTTTCAAGGAGCGCCGCCTCGCGTCTCGTCGAAAATGCGCCTGATAGCCTTGCGGTCTTTGACCACGTGAGGCAGCATCTTGATCTTTCGTTTGGCGAGCATGACGGCGCCGAGCCCCATGTCGTCGAACAGCCGGCGGCTCAAGGCTTTGTACGCGCCGACCAGCAAAGATTCGTTGGTCCTGCCGGTGTACTTTATTCCGTTCAGAAACGACCTGTGAAAAATCGCCACCTCGCGCTCGGTGGGGCTGACCCCGGCAATGAGCGCCATCACGCGCAGCCCGTCCATGACGGCGGCTACGTCGATCTCGTTAGGGCAACGCGTTGTGCAGGTTTCACAGGACGCGCAAAGCCATATAGTCGAGCACCCGAACAGGCGCTGCTGCTGCCCGTACTGCGCCATCTTCATGACCTCGTGAGGAAAAATGTCCATGGCAAACGCGACCGGGCAGCCGGCCGAGCACTTCTTGCACTGATAGCAGGCGCGTACCTTCTGGCCCGTGCGCGCTTCCAGAGCCTGCTCGAGCTCACTGTTTACTGTGTTGATCATGCCTTGTGCGCTTTCTATAATGACTGTGCACTGTGCAACCCGGAGAGTAACATAACACGTCCTGAAAATAGATTGATATTTGACAATGCAAAAACGCATAATGGGGTCAAACCAAAATATGCGTTTTTATGGGCGCTCACATCATTTATCTGTTACAAAACGCATATTTTGGTTTGACCCCATTATGCGTTTTCTTTTTCGATCCCGGGCAGGTGGTGCGGCTGATTGCGCCATCACTCTCGACGCGAGAGATCGAGGCCCGCCCGGTCAAGGTCATACGCGACTCCATCCCCCCGACCGCCGAGGCGTGGGTGTTGCCATACAAATAGCAGACAACGCTCCGACGGGTTGCCTGCTATCATCTACACATGACGTCAAAACTCGGAAAACATCTTTTTGAAGTTCCTAAGCAGGTGGCCGAAGTCGCCGGGCGTTTCGCCGCGGCGCGGGGACAACTGTTTATCGTCGGCGGCTGGCTGCGCGACCGTCTGCGCGGCGAGGAGTGCAAGGATATCGACCTTGCCACGGATCTTCCACCCGCGCGCGTCAAAAAAGCCGTCGAGGGGCTTGGCGCAATCTACTCTACGGGTGAGAAATTCGGCACCATCGGAGTCGTCCTGGACGACTACACGCTCGAGATAACTACCTTTCGTAGCGAGGAGTACACGCCCGGCTCGCGCCACCCGGAAGTCGTCCATCACGAGGACATCAACGAGGATCTGGCGCGCCGGGACTTCACAATCAACGCGATGGCGCTGCAGATGGCGCCTGTCGCGGGAGCGCTGCTGGATCCGTTCGGCGGCGCGGACGATCTCGCGCGCGGCCTCATAAAGACACCTGGCCAACCCGGCCCACGCATGGCCGAGGATCCGCTGCGCATGATGAGGGCGGTGCGCTTCGCCGCGCGGTTGGGGTTTGCCATAGACGACACGGTGCTTGACGTGATCCGCGAGCAGGCCCACCTCCTCGACCACATCTCGTGGGAAAGGCGCCGCGACGAGCTCGAGAAAATAATAGTATCGCCTGACCCCGGCGGGGGCGTGCGCCTTCTTGTTGACACAGGCTTGATGGAGCGCGTCTCGCCCGAGCTGGCAGCCATGAAAAACGTCGAGCAGCCGCGCGCGTATCACCGCGCGAACGTCCTCGAGCATACGCTGCTGACAATGGGCTACCTGCGGCCCGACCCGCTCTTGCGCCGCGCCGCATTGTTTCACGATGTCGGCAAGCCGCCGGCTCGCGTCACCTCGCCAAAGGTAATGTTCCCCGAGCACGACAAGATCGGAGTGGAGCTCACACGCGTCGCGATGCAGAGGCTGCGCTACAGTAATGAGGATATCCATAAAACCGCTTTCCTTGTCCGCCGCCACATGCGTCCGATCCACTACGAGCGCGGCTGGAGCGACAGCGCGGTTCGCAGGCTCATCAGGGATTGCGTGATGCTGAAAGATGAAACGGTCGTTGTCACGCTCGATTATGTGTTCGAGCTTGCCCGCGCCGACATCAAGGCTGGAAACCTCGAGCGCGCGCCAGACTTCCTCGCGCTCGTCGACGACCTCGAGCGCAGAATCGAAGAAATCGGCGCGCGCAAGGAAATCGAGAAGGCCCGCTCTCCAATCGACGGACGCGAGTTAATGGAACTGTTCGGACGAAAACCCGGCCCGTGGCTTAAATCCGTAAAAAATCACCTCACTCACCTTGTCGTTTCAGGCGAACTGGCGCCCGGCGACAAAAAGAAGGCGGCGCGCCTAGCCGCTGAGTTTATCGAAAAACGCAACAGTGGGGCCTGACCCCCTGTGTTGCGTTTAACAATTAGGGGTCAGGCACCGTCTACCTCTCCGTCTACCTTTACTGCGTAGAGGAATCTGATACTGTCACCGCCATTCGAAAGTCAAGCGCTCGCGAGGTGGACCACCGGTTATCGTTACCGCCGCGAGCCGGTTGCCGTCGCGGTTCACTGCCACAATATCGGCGCAAGCGCCTCGAACAGTGATGGCGCGATCAGGTTCAGATCTCGCCGCGACGCTCTGCAGCGCGTCAGGCGCAAGCGCCATCTCCGCGCCCGAACGGACAATCATCCGCGAGTTTGCGAGCGCCCGGGCATCCGCTTCGCCTGATCGCCACATCTCTATGACGGTTCCGTCAGAGAGCTCGTAGGAGTCGGTCCCCGGCCCGTACTGCGTGGCGCGCAGGGTGGACAGCGCCTCCTCTTCTCCGACGAGGCCCGCGCCGGGCTCGACGGGGACAAGCGTATCGACCGGAAGATCCAGCGTGGGGATGATCGCCCCCGCCCTCACAAAGAGCGGCAGGTGGTCGAGCTGTGAGTGCGCGTATTGCTCCCCGGGCCCGGCGTGACTGTCGCCCGTCCAGTAATCAATCCACTCCCCCGGCGGGAAATAAACCTGGCGGCCGCGCCGGTTGCGCTCGATGACAGGCGCGACCAGGAGCCTGTCGCCCAGCAGGAACTGATCCTCGATCTCCCAGGACGCCGGATCCTCACCGTGGTGCATCGCCAGGTGCCTCACCGCGGGCAGGCCGCGCTCCGCCGCCTCGTGCGCGAGATTGTAGATGTAAGGGAACAGCGCGGTGTGCAAACGGCAGTAGCGCCCGAAGACCTCGATGGTCTCAACGTCCGAATCCCACGACCAGCAACGGTTCGGGTGCGTCCCGTGGTGCGTTCTCATGACGGGCAAGAGCGCCGCGAACTCCGTCCAGCGCATGAACAGCTCCTTGTCGCGTCCGCGCGTGACAACCTCGTAACCCCCAACGTCGGCGGCCCATATTGGAAGGCCGCAGAGCCCCGCGCTGATGGCGGCGGGGAGGTTGGACGGCAACCCGTCGTAACGCTCGAAATCCGTGTTGGAGTCTCCCGACCAGAAGACCGGCGCGTACTTCTGCGAGCCGACGGCGGCAGCCCTGCAGAAGAACACGTAATCGCCGTCGGGCCGCTGCTCATCCATCACCTCGCGGTTCATCCGCTGCCACAAAAGCGGGAACCGATTGTGATGCTCGAGTCCTGTCTCCCCGCTCGCTGTATGAGCGCCCGGCGGGACGTACTCGCTGAAGTCGGCCATCCACCCGTCGAACCCGAGCGCGAGGTTGTCGGCGAGCTTCCCCTTGAACCAGTCGCGCGCCTCGGGGTTGGTGAGGTCGATATGCCCGTAGGAAAGCCACTGGATGAAGACGAGGATCGGCTTGCCTTTCTTGTTCTTCAGAAGATAACCCCTGTCTCTCGCCTCGCGGAAATCGCTGCTGCGCCTGAGAAGATACGGGACGAAGTAAGAAAGCCACCTGAAGCCGCTCGCGCGCAGGTCGCGCGCCACGGCCTCCAGGTCGGGGTAGAGGTGGCGGGCGACTGAGTGCCTGAACGGAAAGATATTGTAGAGCGCTTTCTTCTTGTTGAAAGGAGGCAGCCAGTAGCCGCCCTGCCAGTCCTCGGTCCACATCGCGGTGGTCGGTATCTTGTTCTCACGCAACTTTCGCGCGCACTCGCGCACAGACTCCGAGCCGAAAATCTCGTCGTTCCACGGCGCGAAAGCCCATTTCGTGGGCACGGTCGCGCGGCCGACGCGCGCGGTGAACCGCTCAACGATCTCCGCGAGCCCCGGCCCGTAAAAGAGCGTCCAGCGGAACGATTTGTCCCAGACCGTAATGTCGATCGCGCCGCTGTCCGTTGCCGCCACGTCGTACTCGACCCGCGCGAAAGTATCGAGCAGCAGGCCGTAGCCCCGGCGGCTGATGAAGAAAGGCATGGGCTTGTACGCGGTTGTCGGCCCGTTGGCGAAAGGATTGAAGCTGGCGCCGTCCAGCCAGCGGCCCCACCGCTCGCCGAGCCCCACCGCGCCCTCCTCCGTCCAGACGTAGAGCTTGTTGCCGGACTGATCAACCGCGTTGAAACGCTCCCCGAAACCAAGGAACTTCTCGCCGTGGCCGGCCTTCAACCGCCAGCGGATCCAATCGCCCTGCGCGCCGCGCGGCATCCTGACCTCGCCATCCACAGTTGCTCCGCGAACCGACTCGCTCACCTCAACTACGGAATTCCCCGAGTCGTCGAGAAGCGCTGACATCAACCCACCTGTTTCGACCGGCGGCGATGGCGCTACCCAGCGCCATGGACCAACGCGCCTGCGAAACCGCCACCATGCCGCAAGCAGCCACCACCGCAAATCGACGCTCGCGGTCGCGATGGCGCCCGCGCCGGGAAAGACGGCCTCCTCCAGGAGCGGTTCACCGAAAGGATCGAATATCTCGAGGAACCCGCCGTCCCGGCTTGCTGTGAGGATCGGTTCGGCTTGGTTATCCACGTTGTCTCCCTGGATGGCAACTACTCACGTCGAACCATCGACCATGTTGTCGACAATAGCACAGACAGCCAACAAAAATGGAACCCCCGTCAGCGGGAACTGCCGGGCTTCTGACCATCCGAGAGCAAACTGCCTGGATGGCCATCTCGACAACAGGACGTTCAACAATCATGGCATCGCGTCTTTCTCTGGCTTTCCACGTATCTTTTGAGCACCCTCATGTTATTCTACGATATGGGTGTGACAGAAAATGTTGGGCATCATTAAGTGTCCCTTTCCATAAATACGGTAACGTATCGAGAGCGTCGATGCGCCGTTCCTTAAAAG
>PHEX01000031.1 GCA_002843005.1 Candidatus Anoxymicrobium japonicum
GCCAAAGGACAGTAAGGAAGGAAGGAGGCGCCATGGCCAAGGAAAAGTTTGAGAGAACCAAGCCGCACGTGAACGTCGGCACCATAGGGCATGTGGATCACGGGAAGACTATGCTTACCGCTGCCATAACGAAGGTGCTGCACGAGAGGGGCCTGAGTGTCGAGGTGCGCTCCTTCGATTCTATCGACAACGCTCCCGAGGAGAGGGAGAGGGGCATCACGATAGCCATTGCCCACGTGGAGTACGAGACGGACAATCGCCACTACGCCCACGTGGATTGCCCCGGCCACGCTGACTACATCAAGAACATGATCACCGGGGCGGCCCAGATGGACGGCGCCATCCTGGTGGTATCCGCGGCTGACGGCCCTATGCCCCAGACCCGCGAGCATATCGTGCTGGCCCGCCAGGTGGAAGTCCCCTCCATGGTGGTCTTCCTCAACAAGGCCGACATGGTTGACGACCCCGAGATACTCGAGCTGGTGGAGCTGGAAGTGCGAGAGCTCCTCACAGAGTACGAGTTCCCCGGGGACGACATCCCGATCATAGTCGGAAGCGCTCTCAAGGCGCTCGAGTGTTCATGCGGCAAAGATGATTGCGAGTGGTGCAAGCCCATCATGGATCTCATGGACGCGGTGGATGATTACATTCCCACCCCCGTGCGAGAGGTGGACAAGCCCTTCCTGATGCCGGTGGAAGACGTGTTCTCCATCACCGGCAGGGGCACGGTGGCGACCGGGCGCGTTGATACCGGGAGCATCCACACAGGAGATGAGGTAGAGATAGTTGGCATGACGAATGAGACCCGCAAGACAGTCTGCACCGGGGTAGAGATGTTCAGAAAGATACTGGACGAGGGACAGGCCGGGGACAACATCGGTATTCTGCTCCGTGGCGTGAACAGGGACGAGATAGAGCGCGGACAGGTCGTGGCCAAACCGGGATCCATAACCCCGCACACCAAATTCCGCGGCCAGGTCTACGTGCTCTCCAAGGATGAGGGCGGCAGGCACACCCCGTTCTTTACGGGATACCGCCCGCAGTTCTATTTCCGCACCACTGACGTGACCGGCTCCATAGCGTTGTCCGAGGGTGTCGAGATGGTCATGCCCGGGGACAATACGGAGATGGACGTTGACCTCATAACCCCGATAGCCATGGACGAGGGCCTGCGCTTTGCCATCCGTGAGGGCGGAAGGACTGTAGGCGCGGGACGCGTTATCAAGATTTATAAGTAAGTGGAGACGGCCAAAAAGACAGGCGCGACGATCTCGGGCCCTGTGCCGTTGCCGACTGAGAAAAACATTTACTGCGTCATACGGTCTCCTCATGTAAACAAGGATTCGCGCGAGCATTTCGAGATTCGGACGCACAAGCGGTTGATAGACATCATGGATCCTGCCCCGGCGACGGTTGATGCTCTGATGGGCATGGATCTCCCGGCAGGCGTGGACATAGAGATCAAGCTCTGACGTCTACCACGCAGCGGTAGACGGAGCGGTAGACGGTGCCTGACCCCTGGCGTTGAAAGTTGACGGAACAGTAGCGTGAGAAGTGTGAGAAGCATGAACAAAGCGATAATTGGCGAGAAACTGGGTATGACGCAGTTGTTCAAGGACGATTTGCTGGTGCCTGTCACGGTGCTCAGGGTAGGTCCGTGCGTTGTAACGCAGCTCAAGTCAAAGGAGAAAGACGGATACGAAGCTGTCCAGGTGGGATTTGGCGAGATTCCTCATGAAAAGGTCGAGCGCAAGATTAACATGCCGATGAGGGGCCACTTCAATAAGGCAAAGGTTCCACCGCAAAGGTTCCTCGCGGAGTTGCCGTTGGATCCAAAGGCGTACAAGGTGGGCGCGAGGTTTGCCGTGGAGTTCAAGGAAGGCGACCACGCCGACGTAACCAGCGTAAGCAAGGGAAAGGGTTTCGCCGGCGTCGTCAAGCGCTACGGGTTCGCGGGAGGTCCGGCCTCGCACGGGTCCAGGTTCCACCGCGCTCCAGGCTCGATCGGGCAGTGCGCGTCCCCATCGAAGGTCTTCAAGGGGAAGAAGCTTCCGGGGCGTATGGGTGGCGAGAAAGTGACAGTTCTGAACCTGCAAGTGGTAGAAGTGGACAGTGAGAAGGGACTGATGATGGTGAAAGGCGCCGTTCCAGGTGTTCGGGGCGGCATAGTACTTGTCCGGGAGTCTGTGAAGGCCGGCGGCGGAAAAGGCAAGCGGTGATGAGCGTGAAGGCACCTCTAAAGAACGTCGAAGGAAACACGGTGGGAGAAGTTGAGCTCTCAGGCGAGTACTTCGGCGTCAAACCAAACAAGTATGCGATCCATCAGGTTGTGCGGATGCAACGCGCGGCTGCGAGGGCTGGCACAGCCTCGACGAAAACGCGCGCCGAGGCGCGAGGCGGCGGCGTCAAGCCGTGGCGGCAGAAGGGCACCGGCAGAGCCCGCGCCGGCAGCTGCCGCTCACCGATATGGAAGGGCGGAGGAGTCGTGTTCGGGCCGAAGCCGAGGGACTATTCTTTCCGGGTTCCCAGAAAAGTGCGCCGCCTGGCGTTCTGCTCGGCCCTGTCAGATGCCGCCAGCGATGACCGCGTCACGGTGCTCGAGGATTTCGCGCTCTCAACGCCATCAACCAGTGTCGCGGTAGAGATACTGGGCAAGCTGGACATGCACGGCAAAATCATGGTTGTCGTAGGAGAGGACGACTTGAATGTCGAGAAGTCTTTCAGGAACCTGGCGCATGTTGAGACGTTTCTGTCGAGCGAGGTCAACACGTACGATATTTTGAGATTTGACAGCCTCCTTCTGCTGAAAGGGGCGCTTGATAAACTGCAGGGGGAGAGAAAATGAAGGATCCGCATGACGTGATCCTCTATCCGATCATAAGCGAGAAGAGCTATGGCGCGATAGATATTCATAAGTACACGTTCATGGTGGATCCACGTTGCAACAAGTCGGAAATCAAGGATGCCATCGAGACGGTATTTGACGTCGAAGTGACAGGCGTCAACACGATGAGAACGAAGGGCAAGCCACGTGGCCGCGGTGCGATCAAAGGCCGGACGGCGAGGGGCAAGAAAGCGATCGCGACTCTCGCGGAGGGTCAGAACATAGAGTTCTTCGAGAGCCGTTGATAAGCGGAGAAAAAAGATGGGCGTAAAGAAATATAAACCGACATCACCTGGCAGGAGATTCGCCTCGGTATCGGATTTCGCGCAGATCACGCGAGACGAACCAGAGAAGTCTCTCACGGCGCCGCTGAAAAAGACCGGGGGACGCAACGCCCAGGGACGCAAGACCGCCAGGCACAGGGGTGGCGGCGCCAGGCGGCTGTACCGATACGTGGACTTCAAGCGAGAGAAGGACGGAGTCCCTGCGAAGGTCGCGCACATCGAGTATGACCCGAACAGGTCGGCGCGCATCGCGCTTCTGCATTACAGGGACGGGGAGAAGAGATACATCATCTGCCCGGATGACCTCGAGGTGGGGGACACGGTAGAGTCCGGCGCTGGAGTGGACATCAAGCCGGGCAACGCGATGCCGCTGGGGAGCATCCCGCCGGGCGCCATGGTGCACGCGATAGAGCTCAAGCCGGGGCAGGGGGCGAAAATCGTTCGTTCCGCCGGCGCCTCCGCGCAGATAATGGCGCGCGAGGGCGGGTTCGTTCATCTACGCCTTCCATCGGGTGAGGTGCGCAAGATTCACACGGATTGCCGGGCCACGGTGGGAGTGGTCGGAAACGCGGAGCACGAGTTGATACGCATCGGCAAGGCCGGCGCGTCCAGGCATCGAGGCACGAGGCCGCAGACCAGAGGCGCGGCGATGAACCCTGTTGATCACCCACACGGCGGCGGCGAGGGAAAGAGCAAGTGTGGCCGCCATCCGGTGACGCCGTGGGGAAAGCCGACCCTCGGTTACCGAACCAGGAACAAGAAGAAGTCTTCGGGCAAGTACATCGTTCGCACCAAGAGAGAGAAGTAATAAAAGCCAGGGGATGATTCTTGCGTTGGACGCGAGGGATCAGGCTCTGGCGGCGAGCACGGGAGGGCGAGTTGTCTCGTTCACTTAAAAAAGGCCCATATACGGATGAGAAGTTGCTGGCGCGGGTCATGGAAATGAACCACCGCGGCGAGAAGGTGGTTTTGAAAACGTGGTCGAGGCGCTCGACCATATTTCCGGAGATGGTTGGACACACGATCGCCGTACACGACGGGAAAAAGCACGTGCCTGTCTACATAACGGAGAGCATGGTAGGGCACAAGCTGGGGGAGTTCGCGCCGTCGCGTACTTTTCGGGGCCACGGAGGCAAGCTGGCCAAGGAGAAAAGGGCCCGCGTTAGATAGGGCGGAAGGACGCACGGTGGAGAGCAAGGCAGTCGCAAGATACATAAGGATCAGTCCGAGAAAGGCCCGTCTGGTAGTGGATGCCATAAGGGGAAAGAATCTCGAGGCGGCCCAACAGACACTGGACTTTTCGGACAGAGCGGCCGCAAAAGTAATCTCCAAGGTGTTGCGCAGCGCCGCGGCCAACGCTGAGAACAACAACAGTTCAAGCCCGGAGACGCTTTTTGTCTCGAGAGCGTACGTTGACGAAGGGCCGACGCTCAAGCGATTCAGGCCTCGGGCGATGGGTCGCGCCACCAGCATAAACAAGCGAACTTGTCATATAACCGTAATCCTCGACGAGAGAGAACCTCAAAAGGCAACGCCCAGGCGAGGCAAGCGCCGCGCGGCGGTTACGGGCAAGATAAAGGCCGCCATGGGCAAAGACGCTCACGGAAAGCAGGCTGAGGTTGATCAGGACGCAAAACCTTCACGCGCTGGAAAGTCGGTGGATGTTGATCTGAAAGAATCCGCTGTGGAGATCGAGTCCGCCAACGCCATTGAGACGGACGTAAAAGAGAAGGGCTTGCCCGTCGAAGAGAAAAGTGAGGATTGACGTGGGGCAGAAAATTCACCCGTACGGCTTCAGGCTGGGAGTCATCAACGACTGGAAATCCAGGTGGATAGCCGGTAAGGAGTACCCCGACCTGGTTTTAGAGGACATCAAGATACGTGAGTACCTCAAGCGGCAGCTTGCGAACGCCGCGGTCTCGAAGATAGAGATAGAGCGCAAGGCCAGGGAGCTCTCGGTCGATGTTCACACAGCCAGGCCCGGGATAGTCATCGGGCGCAAGGGCAGCGAGGTGGACAAGATAAGGGACGATCTTTCGAAAATGGTTGGGCACGACGTCTCCGTTAACATTATCGAGGTACCGGTTCCCGACCTTGACGCCACGCTCGTGGCCCGCAATATAGCCGATCAGATATCCGGAAGGGTGTCCTTCAGAAGAGCTATGAAAAGAGCGGTAGGCAATACGATGCGGCTCGGCGCCCGGGGCATCAAGGTACAGTGCAGCGGACGTCTCGGCGGGGCGGAGATGTCTCGCAGGGAATGGTACCGCGAGGGAAGGGTGCCGCTGCAAACACTGCGCGCCGACGTCGATTACGGCTTTGTCGAAGCGAAGACGACCTTTGGGCGCATTGGCGTCAAGGTTTGGATTTATACAGAAGACGTAATCGGCAAGCGTAAGGAAAGTCGCGCGATGCCCGCGTCGCTTGGATCCGCCCGCCCGTCCAGGCCTCGAGCGTCCCGCCGGCAAGAGGCGCCTGTGAAGACGACTGTTGTCGCCACGCCGCCCGCCCCACAGCCGCCGTCGGACGCGCCGGAGAGCTTGTCAGCAGACGCCGCGGCGCCATCTCGGCAGGAGGCGACAGAGTAATGCTTCAGCCGAAGAAGCCGCCGCACAGGAAGGTGAACAGGGGTCGCTTGAAGGGAAAGGCGAAAGGCGGAACACGCGTCAACTTTGGAGACTACGGCCTTCAGTCTCTCGAGTCGGCATGGATAACCGCCAGGCAGATAGAGGCCGCCCGAATCGCGATGACGCGTTACATCAAGAGGAGCGGGAAGGTCTGGATTAACATTTTCCCACACAAACCGATCTCGAAAAAACCGGCCGAGACCAGGATGGGCAGTGGGAAGGGCAACCCGGAGTACTGGGTCGCCTGTGTAAAGTCCGGAAAAGTGATGTTCGAGCTGGCGGGCGTGAGCGAGCCGGTAGCTCGTGAGGCGATGAGGCTGGCGTCGCACAAGTTGCCTGTCAAGTGCAAGTTTGTGAAGAGGGAAGAGTAACATGATAAAAGCGAGCGAGCTTAGAATACTGGACGAAAGTGAGCTCCACGATAAGTTTCGTGAACTCAAGGAGACCCTTTTCAACTTGAGATTTCAGCACGCCACCGGGCAATTGGACAACCCGATGAAGATCAAGGAAACGCGCCGCGACCTCGCTCGCGTTTGTACCGTAATGACGGAGAGAGAGTTTTCCATACATGCTCATGCTTTTGAGGAGGCGTTTGCCGCGCTGCCGCGCCGCGAGGTGATTGAGGAACCCGAAGAGGAGGGCGAGATGGAGATTGCCTCGGAGATCGAGGAGGATCTCGAGAAGCTGGCTGAAGAAAAAGAGATGGTAGAGGAGACTGAGGAACAGCTCGAGGAAGAGGTTGAGGAAGAGCTGAAGGAACAATAGGCGGGAGAACATGGCGAAAAGACCGTTGCGCAGAATGAGAGTGGGGAAAGTAGTGTCCAACTCGATGGACAAGACCATGGTGGTTGCTATCGAGTCAAAGGTCAGACACCCGCTTTATGGAAAGACCATCAAGCGCACCACGAAACTGTACGCGCATGACGAGGAGAACCAGTGTGGCGTGGGCGACATCGTCCAGGTCATGGAAACGCGACCGCTGTCGAAGCAGAAGAGGTGGCGCCTGGTTTCTGTAATCGAAAAAGCCCGGTAATGAGACGGGAGACTTGAGATGATACAACAGGAAACAAGAGTGCGAGTCGCGGATAACACCGGGGCAAGAGCGGTTTTGGTGATAAAAACGCTTGGCGGCTCCAGGCGGCGATACGCGTACGTTGGGGACATAGTCGTGGGAGTCGTCAAGGAAGCGATCCCCGGCTCATCGGTCAAGAGGGGCGAGGTCGTCAAGGCCGTGGTCGTGCGAACGAAGAAAGAGCGCAGGCGCCCCGATGGGAGTTACATAAAATTCGACGAGAACGCCGTGGTGCTCATCGACAACCAGATGAATCCGAGAGGCACGAGGATTTTCGGGCCGGTGGCGCGGGAGCTCCGGCAAAAGAATTTCATGAAGATTATCTCGCTCTCCCCGGAGGTGCTGTAGGGGTGGATATGAAATGAAGAGCATGCACATAAGAAAAGGGGACACGGTCCAGATTCTCAAGGGCAAGGACGCTGACAAACGCGGGAAGGTCTTGAAAGTGGATCCGGTCAGTTGTCGGGTGGTTATCGAGGGCATCAACAGGGCACGCAAGCACATGCGCCCGAGCCAGGCTAACCCGCAGGGCGGGGTCGTAGACTGGGAGCTTCCGGTGAACGCGTCAAATGTCATGCTCGTGTGTGCTGGCTGCGACGCGCCGTCAAGAGTGAAGCGCTTGCGCTCAGGCGGCAAGTCTATTATCAGATCATGCAAGAAGTGCGGGCGGGAGTTCTAATGAAACAGGTGGAGAAAGAGACTTCGAGGCGCGTTCCTCGTCTAAAAGTGGATTACGAAGAAGAGATAGCGCCGGCGCTCATGGAACGGTTTGAATTGACAAACAAACTGAGGGCGCCTCGCCCGGTGAAGGTCACCGTCAACATGGGCATCGGCGAGGGGACCACAAACCCAAAGGCTGTGGAGGCCGCCGCCGGGGATCTTGCCGTCATCACCGGTCAGCGGCCCGTGATAATAAAGGCCAGGCGTTCTGTGGCCGGGTTCAAGTTGCGCGCGGGGATGATCGTAGGGTGCAAGGTGACCATCCGCGGAGACAGGATGTACGAATTTTTAGACAGGTTGCTGTCGATAGCGCTTCCCAGGGTTCGCGACTTTCGTGGGTTGTCGAGGAACTCGTTTGACGGGCATGGGAACTACTCCATGGGCCTGTCGGAGCAAGTTATCTTCCCTGAGATTGATTACGACAAGATCGACAGGGTGAGGGGAATGGATATAACGGTCGTTACGACCGCAAGAACCGATGAGGAAGGCGAGGCTTTGCTCGAGGCGCTGGGCTTTCCGTTCAAAACGAACCAGGAGGCGAAAGTTGGCTAAGAAAGCCCTGGTAGAAAAACAGCAGAAAAAGCAGAAGTACTCGACGCGCCGGTACAACCGTTGCAAACGTTGCGGAAGGTCGAGAGCGTACTTCAGGAAGTTTGGGTTGTGCCGCATATGCATGCGGGAGTTTGCGCACAACGGTGAATTGCCGGGCGTGACCAAGTCGAGCTGGTAGGGGAGGCAACTCGATGACAATGACCGATCCGATAGCGGACATGTTGACTCGTGTCAGGAACGCGTCGAGCGCGCGCAAGGACAAAGTCGAGATTCCCGCTTCTCAGACCAAGATTGAGATAGCGCGGATTCTGAATCAAGAAGGGTACATAAAGCGGTACGAGATAGTGAAGAATGATGGCTTCGACGCTATTATCGTCACGCTAAAGTACGGGCCGGACAGGACAGGCGTGATCAAGGGAATAAAGAGAATCAGCACCCCGGGCTTGAGGGTGTACGCGAGGAAAGACGCAATGCCGAGGGTGCTTGGCGGGCTCGGCATCGCGATACTTTCTACATCCAGGGGCGTAATGACCGAGAAACAAGCTGGGTCTATAGGAGTTGGCGGCGAGGTAATGTGTTACGTATGGTAACGATGGAGAGGATTCCCCCATGTCACGTGTAGGCAGGATGCCGGTCGTAGTGCCGACCGGCGTTACGGTTGCCGTTGATGGCGGCGTATTCCGAGTGAAGGGCCCGAAAGGCGAGCTGAGACAGGACATCTCGGACAGGATAGTAATTAAGCAGGAAGCCGGGCAGGTTCTGGTGGCGAGGCGAACCGACGCGCCCTATGACAGATCCGTGCACGGGCTGACGCGCACACTTATATTCAACATGGTTCGTGGAGTGACCGAAGGTTTTGAGAAAGTGCTCGAGATACAAGGTGTAGGCTACAGGGCGGCCTTGAAGGGATCCGACATAGAGCTTCAGCTCGGATACTCGAACCCAAGGACGGTTTCCCCGCCACCGGGGATAGTGTTCGAGGCGCCTACCCCGACGCGCATTATTGTGAAGGGGATAGACAAGCAGCTTGTCGGCCAGGTCGCGGCGAATATCAGGGCGCTGCGTAAGCCTGATCCTTACAAGGGCAAGGGCGTAAGGTACGCGGGCGAAGAAGTCCGCAGGAAAGTTGGAAAGGCGATAAAGTGAGCAAGCGTGTAGTCACAAAGGCTCGGACAGGCAGAGACCGCCGGCGCGGCAGTATCCGCAAGAAGCTGTCGGGGACCACACAGCGGCCCAGGTTGTCCGTTTTCCGTGGCAACAGGACGATGAACGTTCAGGTTATCGATGATGTGAGAGGCATTACAATCGTGTCCGCCTCGACGCTGGAGAAGGAGTTCCGCGCGAAAGGAAAAATGACCGGGACGTCGGCGGCGGCCGCTCTCGGAGAGGAAATCGCGAAGCGCGCTATCGCGAAAGGTTTCAGCCAGGTGGTCTTCGACCGCGGAGGCTACAAATACCATGGACGGGTCAAGGCGCTTGCCGATGCGGCCCGCGAAAACGGGCTTGTATTTTAGGAGATGCGATGAACTTCGAGATCCAGGCAGAGGAAATAGAGGAGCAGGTCGTCCATATCAACAGGGTGGCCAAGGTTGTCAAAGGCGGGCGCAGATTCTCGTTTACCGCCCTGGTTGTCGTAGGCGATGGCAAGGGATGGGTAGGTGTCGGTTATGGCAAGGCGCGTGAGGTTCCGCTTGCCATCGAAAAGGGGTTCCAGAAGGCCAGAAAGAGCATGTTTCAGGTGCCGATGGCGGGGCAGACCATAACACACCAGGTGGAGGGCAAATTTGGAGCGGCCCGTGTGCTGTTGAAGCCGGCTTCTCCCGGCACCGGCGTTATCGCCGGAGGAGCGGTGAGGCCGGTCATGGAGGTGTCGGGAATAAAAGACATCCTTACGAAAAGCCTTGGCTCGGACAACCGGCTGAACGTGATAAAAGCCACCGTGAACGGGCTTCAATCATTGAGGAGCCCGTCGGAGGTTGCCCGGACACGCGGAAAGCGCGTCGAGGAGATCCGTGGGAGGAGCGTGTTCGATGAGCTCGAGGCTTAAGGTCACACTCAAGAGAAGTCTTGTGGGCAGGCCCCCGGATCAGCGGGGCACGGTAAGGGCGCTGGGTCTCAAGCGTATAGGCCACACCGTAGAGAAAGAAGATCGGCCCGAGATAAGGGGAATGATATTCAAGGTCAAGCACCTGGTCGAGGTTGAGGAGGTCGCCAGAGGCAAAGCGGCGTCCGGGGATGAAGGATAGCGGCGATGGAAGAGAATGAGCGGATACGACTGCACAACCTGAAGGGCGCTCCAGGCGCCACATCGGCGCGGAAGCGTCTCGGCAGGGGCCACTCTTCAGGCACCGGGAAGACGGCCGGCAGAGGCCATAAGGGACAGAACGCTCGCTCGGGCTCGAAGAGCAGGGTGGGATATGAAGGCGGTCAGATGCCACTGTACAGGCGCCTTCCCAAACTGGGCGGGTTCACGCCCAGGAACCGCAAGGTGTACTCGGTCGTGAACGTCTCCGAGTTGGAGCGGCGCTTCGAGGAAGACGCTATCGTGGATCCGGCGACGCTCGCGGAATCCGGGCTCATCAAGAAAGAGCGAATGAGCGTGAAGATTCTTGGCGATGGTGAGCTCACCATGAAACTAACGGTCAGGGCCCACGCCTTTACTCGTGGCGCCGTTGAGAAGATCGAGGCCGCTGGAGGAAAGTCCGAGGTGATATAGTGTTAGCGTTAGCGTTAGCGTTAGGGGTCAGGCACCGTCTACCGCGCAGCGGTAGACGGTGCCTGACCCCGTCGGAATCAACTACGCGGGGTAGACGGAGAGGTAGACGTTGCCTGACCCCTAACGGAGTGATAGCTTGAAGATACTATCCGGGTTCCGGGACGCTATGAAAATCCCGGACTTGAGGAAGAAGATTATTTTCACCTTCTTCATCCTGGCCCTCTATCGCATCGGTTGCTTTATCCCCGCTCCGGGCGTCAGCATATCGAACCTCGCGAAACAGCTCTCGGGGAACGGATTGCTTCGTTTTCTCAACCTGTTTACGGGCGGCGGCCTGGCGCGCATGGCGATCTTCGGCCTTGGGATCATGCCGTACATCACGGCACAAATCATCATGGAGCTCCTTTCCGCGGTGATTCCCAAGATAAAAGAGTGGCATGAGGAAGGCGAACTCGGCCGCAAGAAAATAACGAAAATTTCACGATACATGACCCTTGTGCTCGCGACGATGCAATCCTCGGCGCTCATCGTGTCTTTCAGCAATGGAAGCGAGGAGTCGAAGAAGATACTGCCAGGCATCACTTTCTCCAAAGGTCTGCTGATAGTGCTCACGCTTGTGGCGGGAATGGCGCTGTTGATGTGGTTCGGCGAACTCATTACCGAACGTGGAGTGGGCAACGGCATGTCAATACTGATCTTTGCCGCCATCATCGCGGCGTTGCCGGCGGAGCTGTCAAACATGGCGCGGACTATAATGGTCAGGCAGTCCGCCCTGCTGGCGCCGGTCGCATGCGCGGGGCTCGCGGTTATCGCGGGGGTCATTTATATAGAGCAGGGGGAAAGAAGGATACCTGTCCAGTACGCCAAGCAGGTTCGCGGGCGCAAGACGTACTCGGGCGCGAGCACCTACATTCCCGTGAAGGTCAACACGTCAGGTGTCATTCCGATTATCTTCGCGTCGGCGGTTCTGTCTTTCCCGCTCATAATCGCGCAGTTTTTTCCCGCTTTGACGAAGTTCGCCAAATCCTTCTCACAAGGTTCGATATCGTATTTTGCCATCTATACAGGACTCATAGTGTTTTTCGCGTACTTCTACACGGCGATAATATTCGATCCGTTCGAACTGGCCGACAACCTCAAAAAGTACGGGGGGTTCATACCGGGCATCAGGCCGGGGATGCCGACGACCAGCTACGTGTCCAAGGTCGTCAACCGCATCAATCTGCCGGGATCGCTTTATCTGGCGGCCATCGCGCTGATCCCCGCCATCATGCTTGTTTTCTTTGGGGTTCATGATGTTCCGTTCGGAGGCGCGGCTGTTCTTATTATCGTAGGAGTCGCGCTGGAGACGATGAAACAGATAGAGTCGCAGATGCAGATGCGCCATTACGAGGGGTTCTTGAGCAAGTAAGGAGTTGCGCGAATGAACGTCGTACTCCTGGGTCCCCCGGGGGCGGGAAAAGGAACTCAAAGTGAGAGGATGGCCGCGAAGTACGGCTTGATTCAGGTGTCAACCGGGGATATTTTCAGGGCGAACCTCGCGGAAGGGACCCGACTCGGCCTCGAGGCCGGGAAATATATGGACTCGGGCGAGCTCGTGCCGGACGTCGTCGTCGAAAGTATAGTGACCGACAGGCTCGAGAACGATGACGTCACGGGCGGCTTCATTCTGGACGGCTTCCCGAGAAGCCTCCATCAGGCCGAGGCTCTGAATCGCTACCTTCAGGAGAAAGGAAAGGCGATAGATCTCGTTGTCAATATAGATGTTGACCCCGAGGTTCTTGTGGCGCGCTTGACGGGCAGGCGGATGTGCCGGGATTGTCAGGCCATCTACCACGTGGCATTCAACCCGCCCGCCGCCGCTGGCGTTTGCGACGTCTGTGGCTCGGAGCTTTTTACGCGAGAGGACGACCGCGAGGCCACGGTGAGAAACAGACTCGAGGTTTACAGCAAGCAGACTGAACCGCTGATCGAGTACTACACGCCGTTGGGCAAACTCGTTGACATAGACGGATCTTTGAGGTCGGATGAAGTTTTCGAACAGATCATTTTGGCGATGGACACGGCTGGTGGTGAGAAAAAGTGATCGTCCTCAAGTCTCGCGAGGAGATTAATAAGATGAGACGGGCCGGCCATCTGGTCGGAAAGGTTCTCAACGCGATTGTGGAAAGGGCGGACGTTGGCGTGACAACGCTGGAGCTTGACCGGATAGCCGAGCGGATGATCCGTGACAGTGGCGCTGTGCCGGCGTTCAAGGGTTACGAGCCGGAGTTTGTTCAGTGCGGGCCTTTTCCTGGTACTATATGCGCTTCGGTGAACGATGAGGTGGTCCACGGGATCCCCGGGATACGGCCGCTCGAGGACGGAGACGTATTGAGTATCGATACGGGCGTCGAAATGGAAGGGTACTTTGGCGACGCCGCCGTGTCTTTGATAATAGGGAAGCCGGAGAGCGAGGCGTTGATTCTTGTTGACGTGACGCGCAACGCGCTCGACGCGGGCATTGCCGCTTGCAGGGCAGGCAATCGACTGGGTGATATATCGAGCGCGATACAGACGGTCGTTGAGGCCGCGGGTTTTTCCGTGGTGAGGAGGTTTGTTGGGCATGGGATTGGCGCTCGGATGCATGAAGATCCGCCGATTCCGAACTACGGGACGCCCGGGACCGGTCCGGTTCTGAAGCCGGGAATGATTTTTGCGCTGGAGCCTATGGTCAACATGGGCTCATCAGACGTCTGGACTTCACCTGAGTGCTGGAAGGTTAAAACAAAGGACGGGCGCCTGTCCGCGCACTTCGAGCACACTGTGGCCGTGACGGACTCTGGCGCGGAAGTGCTGACGACGACTTCAATGGGAAGCAGTGGGCTGGAAAAGTCATGTTGTTTTGTGTAAAATCAAGTTTTGTGCGCTTTTTAAGCGCTCTGTCCTGTAAATACGGCGTCGTACCGAGAGCGTCGATGCGCCGCCGTTCCTTAAAAGGCCGCGCGACCGAGTCGTACTCGGTGAGTACGGGGAGGGAGCCCAACGCGGCAGGCGCGGATGCAGCGGCGTTCGCTTGCGAGTATTTATGGGACGGGGCACTAAGGAGACAGGGATAGGTTTGGCGTCAAAAGATGAGGCCATAGAAGTAGAGGGCACTGTGCTGGAGCCGTTGCCAAACGCCATGTTCAAAGTCGAGTTGGACAACGGGCACAGGGTGCTCGCGCACATATCCGGCAAGATGCGGATGCATTACATACGCATCCTGCCGGGCGACAAAGTCACGGTCGAGTTGTCGCCGTACGATCTATCCCGAGGCAGGATAACTTACCGCCATAAGTGAGAGGCGGCTGAATGAGCAAAGGCATGAGATGAAAGTCAGACCATCGGTAAAGAAGATGTGCGACAGGTGCAAAGTGATCAAGAGGCACGGGCAGGTCAGAGTGCTCTGCCGTAACCCACGCCACAAGCAGCGGCAGGGAAAGTGAGAGAAGAGGATGCGTTTTGGCTAGAATCGCGGGTATCGACCTTCCGAGGGACAAGCAGGTACAGATCGCGCTGACCTACATATACGGCATAGGCAATTCGTGCGCGCGGAGAGCGTGCGTCGAGACCGGCGTGGCGCCGGAGACGAAGGTGCGTGATTTGACCGACGAGGAGATCATCAAACTTCGAGAGTTCATTGATCAGAACTTTCAGATAGAGGGCGACTTGAGGCGCGAGCGCGCGCAGAACATCAAGAGGCTGATGGAGATCGGGTGTTACAGGGGCGTGAGGCACAGGAGAGGTTTGCCTGTGCGCGGGCAGAGAACCCACACAAACGCGCGCAGTCGCAAAGGTCCGAGACCGCAGGTCGGCATAAAGAAAAAACAGCGCCAGGCTGCTGGTGGCACTGGTAGATAACCAAAGGGGGATGGCGCGTGCCTAAACCGGGGAAAGCTAAGTCCAGGGGACGGAAGAAAGTAAAGAAGAATGTGCCCAACGGCATAGTCAACATCAAGGCTACGTTCAATAACACGATAATCAACATCACAGACCCTCAGGGCAACACGATCGCGTGGGCGAGCGCTGGAACGATAGGCTTCAAGGGCTCCCGCAAGAGCACGCCGTTTGCCGCGCAACTTGCCGCGGAGGCCGCCGCCAGGAAGGCTGCCGAGCATGGGTTGCGCAAGGCTGAGGTGCGGGTGAAGGGCCCCGGTTCGGGACGCGAGACCGCTATCAGAACCCTGCAGGCCAATGGCATCGAGGTTGGATCGATAAAGGACGTCACACCGGTTCCGCACAACGGGTGCCGGCCGAAAAAGAAAAGGAGAGTGTAGGGCGCGATTCTAAGCGGCCCTCAATGCGCTATGGCGAGATACACCGGATCGGTCTGTAAACTGTGTCGCAGAGAAAGGACAAAGCTGTTCCTCAAGGGCGATCGGTGCTCCACCGACCGTTGCTCGGTCGAGCGACGCGCCTGCCCGCCGGGTCAGCACGGCAGGAGAAGGGTCAAGGAGACCGACTATTTGATGCAACTTCGTGAGAAGCAAAAGGCCCGGCGTGTTTACGGCATCATGGAGAAGCAGTTCCGATCCTACTACAAACGGGCCATGAGAGAGAAGGGACGCACGGGGGAGAACCTTCTTCGGATACTGGAGAGCAGGCTCGACAACGTGGTCTACAGAGCCGGGTTCGCGGTGAGCCGCAATCAGGCCCGCCAGCTCGTGCGCCATGGGCACCTGCGGGTGGACGGCAAGAAAGTGAACATTCCTTCCTATATCGTAAAGGAAGGAATGGAGATATCGGTGGCGCCGAACTCTCGCGACAGCGCGGTGTTCAAAATCGCGCTCGAGAGTGTTCAGAGGGAACAGACTTCATGGCTTCTGGTCGACAAAAAAAGCATGACCGCCACAGTGGTAGAAAAACCGGCGGGCACAAACCCGGATGTGCCGATACGAGATGAGCTAATAGTAGAGCTTTATTCGCGATAAACCTTACAGAATTACGGAGGGAAGATTTGCTAGGATATCAGAAGCCTCAAATAAAAGTGCTCGATTTGAATGAGACCGAAGGCGTCTTCGTCATCGAGCCGCTCGAGAGAGGGCTCGGACACACTCTCGGCAACAGCATGAGGAGGGGATTGCTCTCCTCTATCCCTGGGGCGGCGGTGACGAGCGTGAAGATCACCGGTGTGAATCATGAGTACTCCACGATCCCGGGCGTTCGTGAGGACACCATCGAAATCCTCTTGAACATCAAGGAGCTTGTGCTCAGCCTGGATGGAGACGAGCCCGCGACGATCAAGTTGCTGGTGACAAAGGCGGGGCCGGTGAAGGGGAGCGACATAAAAGCGCCGTCCAACGTGACTGTTGTGAATCCCGAGCAGCATATCGCGACACTCACCAAGAAGACCAGACTCGAGATAGAGATGACAGTCGAGAAAGAACGCGGCTTCGCCTCGGCGGAAGACAACGAGAGGGAGGGGAGCTCGATTGACGTCATCCCGGTGGACTCGGTTTTCTCCCCCGTGACCAACGTCAAGTTCAAAGTTGAAGAAACAAGGGTCGGCATGAGAACCGACTTCGACAAGCTCACGCTAACGGTTGGCACAAATGGAAGCATCAAGCCGGATGAAGCGGTCAGCAGCGGCGCCAGGATTCTGATAGAACACATCATGCTCCTGTCGGACCTGTCTGAGAAACTGGTCGAGAATGTTTTCGAGACAGGCGAACTCTCGAGTTTCTCAATGCTCGACGCCGGTATCAGCGAACTGAACCTGAACGTGCGCGCGTCTAACTGCCTCCAAAGAGTAAAGATCGCCACGATCGCCGATCTGGTGAGTCACACAGAAGAAGAACTACTGGGAATAAAGAACCTCGGCGCGAAGACGGTGGAGCTGATCAAGGAGAATCTGCAGGCGCGAGGCCTGTCTATGAAGCAGCCTGACTAGGAGTTTAAATGCCGAAACCCAAGAAAGGACCGCGACTTGGTGGCAGCGCGTCCCATCAGAAAGCGATGATGGCCAACATCGCCCGCGAGGTCATAATACACGGACGCATAACGACGACTGAGACGCGGGCCAAGATGGCCAAAAGATTGATAGAGAGATTGATCACCTACGGTAAGAGGGGCGACGTCGCCGCGCGGCGAGAGGTTCTCAAAGTTATCAACGACGCCGACGTCGTACACCGTCTCTTTAAGGAAATCGCGCCTCGCTACTCCGACCGCAACGGTGGTTACACGCGGATTCTCAAGCTCGGACAGCGACAGGGCGACAATGCCTCGATGGTGATACTCGAGTTGGTATAGAAACGAGGTCGGGCGTGGCTATTTCTTATGAGTGGACCCCGGAAGAGCAGCAGAATTACTCGCGAAACAAACTCTTCAAGTACATCAAGGATTACGTCAACCCTTACCATCCCTACTACCGCAAGCTCTTTCGTGAGAACGGAATCGATCCCGACAGGTTATCGAGCCTGGACGATCTCAGGCGGATACCAATAACGACCAAAGAAGACACGGTTGTTGATCAGAAGGCGTTTGTCATGCAGCCCAGGGTCGAGGGCGCGCCCTACGATGTCGAGGAGATTTCGTCCGGTAAGAAGCTTGAATACGCGTACAGGACGCTCACGATCCGCTACCTGCGTGATGTTTACGGCAAACCTCGCTCTTTCACCGACAGAGTGAAGCAGAGCGCGGCCGCGGAGTGGAACCCTATTCACTTTCACATGAGCGGTGGCACAACAGGCGCGCCAAGCATGGCCACCTACACCAACCACGACCTCAAGAACGTGATTCCCTGGATCGCGGGCATGTTTTACCTGTTTGGCTGGGAGCCCACGATGCGCGCGCTGAACATGTTCCCCGCGTTGCCGCACCTCGCGTTTTTCCAGGTTCTTTTCGCGGAGTTCACGTGCGACCACGGGAGCGCGATTTTCCACACTTGCGGCGGCAAGGCGATCCCCACGGAGAAGCAGGTGGTCATCGCGGGGATGATGCCGTTTGACATGTACATCGGGATCCCATCGTACATCACCTACTGGCTCAAGACCGCGGCGGAGATGATCGAGGGCGCCGCCGCGCCGAAACCCGCTCCTGTCAAGTACGCGGTGATGGCGGCGGAGCCTCTTTCCGACGAGTATCGCGCCAGGCTCAAGTCACAGTTCGAGAGGATCGGCTCACCTGATATCAAAATAATAGAGGGCTACGGATCCACCGAGCTCCGCGGCGCGTTTTTCGAGTGCGATGAAAAGATCGGGATGCACCTGAATCCGGAGTTCTATTTCTGGGAGATGCTGGATCCTGAAACCAGAGAGCCGGTGAAGTGGGGAGAGCCGGGGGTTCTTTGCTTCTCGCACATCGGCTGGCGCGGTTCGGTCTTGTTGCGTTACTGGATGGGCGACCTGATACAGGGTGGAGTTACGTGGGACAGGTGCTCGAGTTGTGGACTCACGCTACCGATACTGAGGCCGCCGATCGGTCGCGCGACGAGAGATTTTACAAAAATCAAGGGCGCGCGCGTCGGGCTCGCGAGCTTTCAAAACGCTGTCAGGCGGGTGGAGGGCGTCGATTCTTTCCAGGTTGTCGTGACCAAGGAGGACGAGAATGACGTGACCAGCCGCGACCGGGTTCTAGTGTTTGTGTCACTGAATGAGGGCGCGGACGCCGAGATCGTCAAATCTGACATTATCAAGCAAGTGAAGTTTGATACCGAGATATCTCCCGACAAGATTGAGTTCGAACACTCTAAGAAGATCGAGCAACGTCTCTTCGAGCGAACCGGTTTGAAGGCGGACTGGGTGGTGGACACGCGGCAACTCCACCTGTAGGGGCGCTCGGGGTGTCTTCTCCGCCCTCCGCTTTGCTTGAAAACGCATAATGGGGTCAAACCATATTATGCGTTTTCTCACTCTGTGCCCTTTAGCCCTCCGCTCGCGGACTTGAGACGTCGGTCGTGAGAAAACACCCCTCGCTTTGCTGAAGAGGGTTGGGGTGAGGGGTCTGGCAACGTCTACCGTGCAGCGGTAGACGGTGCCTGACCCCTGGCTGCGGTAGACGGAAAGGTAGACGGTGCCTGACCCCTGGCGTGGTCAAGCTGAATAGTTACGTTTTGTGTATAAAAGGCGGCGTCATCCCAGGACGGTGGCGGGATGACGCGCCTGGCCTTTTTCTTTGACTTGCTCTTGCGCAATCCTCGCGGCAGGGCGATAGCGATCAGCAAGAGCCAGAGCGCGGCGGGCACGCCTGTTTGAAAAATCCGGGATTCGAGAAATGACACTGCCTTATCGGCGGTAGTCAGGCATGAGTTCATTCCGGCCTTGATAGAGGATGTCGTCGTCGCGATCGTCTCTATCTGCGTCTGTGCCGTTTCGATTTCATTAAGAGATGTCGATACCTGGTCGCGGATCTGGCGGGAGCGATCGGCTATGGACTCATTCACTTTTTTAAGAAAACGCGCAAGGAAAGGAAGAGCAAGGATACCAACGAGCGTGCACGCAACAATTGACACTATCCCGATTATCTTGAATATGGTCGATGCCACATTGACCCCCCTACGGCAACAGGCTTGTTATTCCGACAATTAATATAGCCGATAAACTGTTTGGAGTCCAAGGTGTTCAGGCGCACACAACCTGCGATAGGAGCAGGATGGACGATTTCTCTGCTGGCGCACACAAGAATATTTCACGCATCAGCGCGCCGGAGGTGACTACGCTCAGGCACGAGCTCGTCGAGTTTCTGCGCGAGAACGAAGAACGAATGATTTCCGAGCTCGTCCGCGTGGTTGACGCGTTTTTGTCAGACCATAATGAGCTGACGCCCGCCGCGCATGCCGACTTTCGCCAATCCTTCCACGATTTCTACCAGCTCTATATGAATTATTTCAAGGCGGCTGAGTTGTCACACAAGCGGATAAAGAGCTTTGTGGAAGATCTCGGGCGCAAGTATGTCGGCCAGGGCGTTGAGCTCGGCCTGGCGATTGATAGTTTTAACGCCTGGGAGGATTTTGCCTGGGACGAAATTGTCGCCAGCCAGCTTCCAAATGGGTATTCTGGCGAAGAGTGGGTTGATCTCGCCAGTTCGAGAGACAGCCTCTCCAAGCTCGTTAGCAACTACATGAGGCGCGCCTATCACGCCGAAGAACAGTTGTCCATGAAGAAGCAACTCGAAGAGTTCCGGGCGCTGTCGCGGCTTGGACAGACCATCGTTTCCACAGTGGATCTCGAGCGCGTGCTGGGACAGATACTCGATGTCGCAACCAGCCTCCTGCAGACCAGAATAGGCGTCATTATGTTGCTTGATGAGACAGGGAATTATCTATATTCTGTGGTGGACATCGGGCTCTCCAGGATACGGGCGCGTGGCAGGATCCCGGTTGAGAACACTCTCGCCGGTGTCGCGATCAAGCGCAATGAGTATGTTCTGGCGCGCGACGACGAGCTCGCGGGCTTTGATCTTCCGAAGCCAGTTGTGGGCCACAAGCTACGTTCGGCTCTCTCGATCCCTGTTTTAGTGGACGAGGAACCTATCGGTGTCATAGAGCTCTACGAGACCACAGTGCGCGCCTACACCGACCTGGATATTACAATGCTCACTACACTGGGGCCGCAGGCCGGCATCGCGATAAAGAACGCCAGACTTTTCAACGAGGAGCGGCGTCGCAGGCGACAGGCGATAACGATGAGGGAGTTTGCTCAGTTGATCAACGAGGCGCGCGATCTGGATGAGTTGCTGGAAATTATCGCTGAAAAAACTTTAAAGGTCCTCATGGTTGACCGCTGTTCGCTGTTTTTATTCGAACCCGAGACGAACGATCTGACTTTTATGGTCGGCTACGGGCGCAACACACTGCAGGCGTGGGTGCACAATCGATTTCATATCCCGGTGAGCGGATTGGAAGAGGCGACCTCGCGGGCGCTTCGAGAAAGAGTGCCGGTACTGATAGAGAATATTGGCGAGGAAGCGAGCCTGGAGTTGCGGATATTCAAGGGAGCCAGAGCGAAGTCCTGCTTACAGATCCCTCTGGTAGTGAAGGACGATCTTGTCGGTCTCATGAGCCTGGAGTCGACGAGCGACGAGGCGCGGTTTGGGGAGGACGCCATTACGCTCGCGGACTCTTTCGCGAAACAGGCGGCCGGAGCTATTCAGAATCGACGTTTGCGGGAGAAGCTGTTTGAGCAACAACTGACTATCAAGAACGCGGAGGTCAACGAGAAGTTGTACCACGAGCGCGAGAAGAGCGAGGCTGTGCTGAAAGCGACGCCCGACGCGGTTTTCATGATAGATAGAGAAAAGAAAATAGTTTTCGTGAACCCGGCGGCCGAGTTCCTTATTGGCTGGAGCCAGGAGGAGACGCGCGGGCTGACCTGTCACGAGGCGTTTTACGGATCGAAGAGCGCTTCGGAAATGTGCCCGAATCTGGACTGCCCGATCAACAGGATGTTCAACGGAGAGCGCGTCAACTATAGCGAGGGGGAGATCGTAAACCGGTCAGGAAAGAATATCCCCGTGAATGGCACATTCACGTCGATCATAGGCCAGGATGGGAAGATCGAGAATGTCGTCGCGATGTATCGCGATATCAGCGAGCAAAAGGAGCTCGAAAAGTACGCTCTCATCCAGCGCGATATGGAAATAGCGGCCGATATACAGAGTAGCCTGCTGCCGCGCGAGGCGCTGCTTGCGAGCGGTGTGCGCGTACACGCCAGGCAGCGGCAAGCCCGCGAGGTGGGCGGCGATTGGTTCGACTACTGGCGCGAAGGGGAAAAAGTGTTCCTGGAGGTGGGGGACGCGTCAGGCCACGGGATAGGAGCGGCGCTACTCGCGACCATGGCTATAAACGCGCTACGGGGGGAGGCGCGAAGGCACAACGATATTCTCGAGGTCATGGAGCACGTCAACACAAGCCTCTACCTGGCGAACCGATCTGAAAGCTTTGTCACGGTATTCTTCGGCGTGCTTGACCTCGAGACCATGACGCTCAGTTACGCGAGCGCGGGTCACGAGGAGCCGTTGATCGTCGGGGTGGGCAAACCGCTTGTGCCGTTGACATCAAAGAAACGCTCACTTCTCGGCATATTCTCGCGAATGGGCTTGGACGTCCAGCGCCGGAAACTCGACCCGGGCGATCGCATCGTAGTTTTCACCGATGGTGTAGTGGACGCAAAGAGTTCGCGAAGCAAGCGTTATGGGTTGAAGCAGCTCAACAGGTTTGTCGCGGCGAATCACCATACGCCGCCAGAGAAGTGCATCGACCTGTTGATAGAAAATGTTCTGGATTTCTGCGGCGGCGAACTCAAGGACGACATAACTGTCATGACCTGCGACATTCCCTATTGAAAACGCATAATGGGGTCAAACCATTTTATGCATTTTGCAGCAGATAAATGGGAGTGCGCATAGAAACGCATAAAATGGTTTGACCCCATTATGCGTTTTCAATCAGTTTTTTCTCGAGTTCTTTTATGGTTTGCTCGAGGCTCTGACGCCGTATTGCTGTCGTGAGGTCTCCGCGGGTTCGCTCGAGGACGCCACGTACCATGTCGTTCGTCCGTTTGAGCCCCGCGGTTATCGCGTTGGGATAATCAACTGAAGCGAGCAGGTAGTAGATGTCGTCCATCGTCATGAGAATGTCCTCGCCGCGGTCGAGGTGGTTGTTTCTGATGAGGTCGAGCACGTGCCTTCGCATCTCACCGACCGCCTCGCCGAGGCCGTTGAGGTAAGGAGCGACTCCGACGTCGAGCTCATCCGGAAGGGGAAGCGGTTTGCCTTCGACGAGGGCAAGCGTGGCGGACGCCTCAGAGAATTCTTTTTCGGCCTCCTGCAGAAAACCCGCGTAGTAGATGCGCGGAAAGGGCGCTAGAAGCGCGTGGGCGCTCTCGACGTTGGTTTTAGCGTTGTCCAGCAATTTCACGGCTTCCTCCCGGTCGCCCCGGTGGGTCGCCCGGATAGAGTTCGCGCAGAACTGGATCGCGTCCCTGGAGAGGGAGAGCCCTTTCTCCCTGGCCGCGTTTTCTCCGTCGAACGTTTCCTTGATGATGTCGTAGATGTGCTTTAGTTCCATGTTCCTCCTAATCGCTTGTGATACCTACGGGCCTGCACCATCCCGCGCTTGCCCCCGTGATCTTTACCGGGAAGCAGGCGATCTTGAATCCGTGGGGCGGGAGCTTGTCGAGGTTGGCCAGCTTTTCGAGATGGCAGTAAGGCGCCTCGATCCCGGCGTAGTGGGCTTCCCAGATGATGGAAACGTCACCGGTGGCCTTCACCTCATCCACGATGCTCGAAAACGGCCGGTCAAAGCCCCATGCGTCTGTCCCCATAACTTTCACACCGCGCTCTATCAGCCAGAGCGTGGACTCGCGTGTCATGCCGGCGCCTCGGTTCATGTAGTCGGGGCGTCCCCAGTGCTTATCAGCGCCTGTCATTACCAGGACTATGTCGAGCGGCTTGATCGTATAACTGATCCTGTCAAGCTCATTAGAGATATCTTCGACATTGATCCTCTCGCCGTCGGTCTTGAAGCGCATGTCCAGCACGAGTCCATCGGAAAAACACCACTCCAGTGGGATTTCATCGATAGTCATCGCGCGCTTGCCGCCCGCTGTGGGCGCGTAGTGCCACGGCGCGTCGAGGTGCGTGCCCGCGTGGGTTATCAGGGTGATATTGTCGTTGGCCCAACCCAGAGCGCCCGGCAGGCTTTCTGGCGGGACGCCGAATATTTGCGACATGACATCAGCGCCCGCGGCATGATCCATGTGCGTAACGACAGGCTTGAACGGCTCGCTCTCCGATTCTTCGATCGGCACGCTCAGATCTATGAGCCTGAATCTCTCCGCCATCTAACTCTTCTTTCGTTTCTTAAGATAGTTTTCCAACCTGTCCATGCCTTCCTTTGTATTGTCCATTTGGGGTCAGGCA
>PHEX01000032.1 GCA_002843005.1 Candidatus Anoxymicrobium japonicum
CCGCGTTTATCAACGTCTGGAGACTGCGGTTATACAACATTTTCTTCTCTCCTGGTCTCTCCCGTCATATCTCCTGCCTCCATCATCGTTACTACCATTTCGGACTATCGTGTGGCACGGGCTCTCCCGCCTGATCGTTGACGGCCGCCTTTATTATCCCGTTCCAGCCCTCAGTCGTCGATATTGGAATTCCAAGGAAAAACGCTTTTACCGCGCCGTACGTCCACGTCCGGCGCAAGACGTTCTGATCCGGGGCAAAAGGCGTACCGGTCCTCGGGTTTATGACTCCGCCGTTCGTAGGACCATTTATAGCGGCCACCATTGTGGCGGGATTCAAGCCACCCGCGTTCTTGTTCAAAAGATTTTTGATGAAATTTCCGCTATTAGGAATCATTGTCACAGTCGAGGACGGCGGAGAATTCGCCATGACCTGCGCTATAAAATTGCTCGCTTCCGGCGTCTCCAGTATCGGCATCAGAATGCTGATGTCGATGCCGCCCGGAGGCGGCCCCAGCATCGCCTCTGTCTGTTCAGGGTGCTGATTCGCGGCGTTCGCGATCACGGCGCCGTCGAGAAGGCCAACCAGTTTTTTGATCGTGGCCTGCGCTGACGGGTTGTTGTTGATGACATCGACCATGTCTCCGTTGTTCGCGTACGTCGCCGACTGAGTCAGGAAAGCCTGATTGCTGTTGATTGCGTTCGCGATCACCTGCGGGTTCAGCTTGCCCAGCAGGCTCGATACGAACGCCCCGTTGCCGTTGAGGACGCCAGCGATGACTCTCGGGTCGAGCCCGTTGCGCATGAGCCGCTCCTGCCACTGCTCGCCCTCCGGGCTGTTTCCGGGTTCAGCCGCCGAGTGCGCGTCCATGTTGGCGACCATGCCGTTCAGGTACGTCTGGTTATTGTTGATCGCGTATGTAATAACCGCTGGATCAATGCCGGGCTGCACACCGGGCGTCACCGGATCCGCGTCCGGCTGGAGCAACTTCGTAACAAAACCCTTGTTGGCGTTGATGGCATCAGCCGTGATCTTCGGGTTCCCCTTGTTCGCGAGGTTAGCGAAAAACGTTCCGTTGCTGTTGACCACGCTCGCGATAACCCCCGGGTTCAACTTGCCCAAAAGATCGCTGGTCGCCTGCGGGTTGGCGTTCATCGCGTTGGCGACAACTGTAGTGTTCAAGTTCTTCACGAGATTGGTTATGAAACTCCCATTTGAGTTTACGACGCCCGCGATGACGTTCACGTCCAGATACTTCGTCATGTCCGACGACGACTGGGGGTTCGCGTTCATCGCCTTCGCGATAACCTCCGGATCGAGCTTGGAGACCAGCTTTGTCAGGAAACTCGACGACCCGTTGATGCCTGCCGCGCTCGCGGCGGAGTCCGCCTCCAACTGCAGCCTGGTTATCCAATCAATGTTATTGTTGACTATACTTGCGATAACTTTCGGGTTCAGATAGCCCATAAGTTCCGCCGTTGTCTGGCTGTTGGCGTTCATCGCGCCCGCGACGCACGCCGGATTGAGTTTGCTGATCACGGCCGTCAGAAACTCCTGATTCTCGAGGATGGTCACCATCATGTCGGGATCCGAATTCTTGTTCATGGCTGTCATCACGTCGATGTTGTTGTTAAGCACACTTGCCAGCATTACAGGATCCAGTGAGTTCATAAGGGATGTCGCGAACGGCCCGATCTGGTTAATCAGCCCGCCAATAGACGCGGGCGACAGCTTTGCCATCAGATCCGCGCTCGTCGACTGGTTGTTCGCCATGGCGCTCAGGAGCTCTGATGAGAGGTTGTCGAGCACGCCAGTGATAAAACCACCGCTTCTGTTTAATATGCCGGCTATGACCACGGGATCGAGCTTGCCTGTGAGTTCGACCGTGGCGTCCGGATTCTGATTCATCGCTCGCGCCAGCATATCCGGATCGAGCTTTCGGAGCAGATCTGTGGCAAACGGGCCGTTGGCGTTGATGACGCTGGCCAGCACACTGACATTGATGTACTTCATCATCTCGGCGTTTGCCGTAGCGTTCGCGGTAGCGTTCGCGTTTATCGCGTTTGCGAGAACATCTGTGCTGATATTGCCCACGAGTTGCGTAAGAAACGCCTCATTTGCGCTGATCGCGTCAGCTAACACTTTCGGATCTATGTACTTTGTGACCTCGTTTGAAAACTCCTGGCCGCTCGCCGCGCCCTCGGCCATCACCTTTGGATCCAGCTCCCCAATTAACTCGGACAGGAACTTGCCATTAGCGTTCACCGCGCCAGCAATGACTCCAGGGTCTATATATTTGAGAAGCTCGACCGTGAAATCAACGTTCTCGTTCATGCCCTTCGCGGCTGTTGACGGATCCAGGAAACTGATCAGTTCCGCGAAGAACTTGCCATTCTCGTTGATGACGTCCGCCACCATTTTCGCGTCCAGCACACTCATCATTTTTGATGTCGACGTGGGGTTCGAATTCATCGCAAGGGCATATACCCTGGGATCCAGGCCTGAGAGTATGCCTGAGAGCATGCCGGGCTGGCTTACGAGCTTACCGGTGAGCACGCCAATCGGGTCTTTCGGAAGCACCGTCATTCCAGCCACCGCCATTGTAGCCAGCAACAGAAATATGATCACGATGTTTACTACGCCCTGTACTCCTCGCGACAGCAACATTTTATCCAAGCCTCCAGTTCTTCATAAAATCACTCGATCACGGCGGCGGAGTAGCTGACGAGTATTTCGTCCACGCTATTGCCTCCCCGGTCATCCATCCCATAGGGATCCCATAGAGAACTACGTACGACTCGCCCTTCGTTTTCATGGCAAGATGTTTCATGATGTGGTCGTCCCCCGCGAGCATGCCATCTGTCATCAGAGACGTAGGAGCGATCGCGAGATAGTCCGGGAGAAGATTCGGGTTGGCGTCGAGCGCGTTTGTTATCACGCTCGGGTCGAGGTTCGCGAGCATTTGCCCGCTCGCCACGGGATTGTTGTTCGACGCGGCGGCAAGCACGACCGGGTCGAGGCCGCCCGGACCCAGCAACTTCACGATCAAGCCGCCGGTCGGATCAGAGACGTTTGCCTGGTTGAGCACATCGGCCATAGCGGTCGGATCGCTTGAGCCCATCATGTCGGCAAGGAAAGTGCCGTTGGCGTTGATAGCGCTCGCCAGCACCGACTCCGCTCCCGCTATGTGTATCGCCTCCAGCAACCGTCCGGTAATGTCCTTGCTTCCCTGAGACAGGTGAACCTTGTGGCTCACCTCCGCCGATGACTCTGGATCCATATAGAGGATCGTCTGCCGCAGGAACTCGGGGTTCGCGTTAATCGCGGCGGCAAGCCGGGTTGTGTCCAGCTTCTGCACGAGCGTCGCCAGGAAACTCCCGTTATTGTTCACCACGTCACCGATCACGTTCTCGTCCAGGCAGGTCATCAAGCCTTTCATGAACGCGGTATTGCTTTCACTCACTGTTGTCGCTACCGTCGGATCGAGGTAGGAGATCAGCTTACGCAAGAATTCCTTGTTGGAGTTCACGATCGCGGCGACCGCGGACGGCGACAGATAACTCATCATCTCCGAAGTCATTGTTGGGTTGTCGTTCGACGCTTTGGCGATTACGCTCGCGTCCAGGTACTTGACCAGGTTCCGCAAGAACGGCCCGTTGGAGTTTATGATATTCGCGCTCATCTGAGGGTCGCCATCTTTCATGGTCGCCGAGAGAAAAGCGCCGTTGGCGTTTATGACACCAGCGAGCGCTTTCGGATCGAGTCTTGAAATCAGGGATGTCAAGAACGGCCCGTTGGCGTTCACAATCTTGGCGCCTACCGTAGGATCTGTATTTGCCGTCATTTTCTGCAGGAAAGAACCGCTGTCGTTTACGATTCCCGCGATAACACCGGGATCCAGGTTCGCCATGAGCTCTATGTTGGAGTTGGGGGCCGAGTTCTGCGCGGCGGCGATGACCTTCGGATCCAGCGCCCGGATAAGAGACTCGATGAACGCCTGGTTGTTGTTGATCATTTCGGCGGAGGCTTTCTGATCGCCCACGGACATCATCCTGGTCAGGAACGCCTGGTTGTTGATGATCGAGGCCACGAAATCCGGTGATATGTTGTTTACGATGTCCGTAATAAACTGCTTGTTGTCATCCATCGAATTCGTCATCTGCGACGTATCCATATTCTTGACCATAGCCGTCAAGAACGCCCCGTTCGCGTTGAGCGCGCCGGCGATCGAGCCCGGATTGATCGCGCCTATCATGCGGAGCATGAACCCCTGGTTGTTCACGATGTTGGCGGTGAGCGTCGGATCCGAGTTCGCCATGCTCTTTGTTATCGTTCCCACATTGTTATTGAGAACTCCCGCGATCACCTCCGGGCTGATCCGCCCGATCAGGCGCGCAATCCAATCGCCGTTGGAGTTGATGAGACTTGCCGTGGCGTTGGGATCCTGATATTTCATCGAGTCCATGAGATACTGCTCGTTGGAATTCACCGCGCTGGCGATCACGTCAACGTTCAACCTGCCTATAAGCGCCGACAGAAACGGCCCGTTATTGTTCACCATCAGCGCGCTGGTCTGCGGATCCGACATGCTCATGATCTTGGTTATGAACGGCCCGTTGCTGTTTACGATGTCGGCGACCACGACCGGCGAGAGATAAGATATCAGGTTGCTGATGAACGTCGTGTTCTCGTTGACGATCATCGCGACAACCCGCGGATCCAGATACTTGTTCATGTCGTTCGACGCTTCCGGGTTCGCGCTCATGACGCGCGCCAGCATCTTTGGATCCAGATGGCCTATCAAATCCGCGATGAGTTTCCCGTTTTCGTTGATGGGCTTCGCGATCGCCTTTGCCTCGAGCAACGACATCGTCTTTACGCTCGAAGAGGGGCTCTTGTTCATCGCCATCGCGATAACCTCGGGGGGCAGCCCCTGCACTATGGCGGACAGAAGATCGGGGTTCTGGTTCAGGGCTTTAGCCATGATAGTGGGATCCGAGTTTTTCTGCATGCCCTCGAGCAGGTACCGGTGGTTCGCTATCTCGCCTATGAGCTTTCCGAGCAAGTGCTTGTTCGGCATCGCTATCGCGCCCACCGCGATAACGCTCAAGAACATCAACGCGATCACTGTAATATTTACCAGTGCCTGCAATCTGGGACGCATCAGCATGTTTTCGCCGGAGCGCGCGGGCGAGAGAGACTTATCAACGCTCTTTGGCTTCGGCGTTTTCGCGGTTTTCACCGCCGGCGCCGTCTTTACAGGGCCTGCCACTCCCATGGCGAGAACCCTCTGACGGTAACTCTGCCTGGCCCGGGCGGACATGCCGGGCTGCTCGACACTTTCGATAACCATGGCGGTCTTGAGAAACGGCTCGAGCTCGGCCGCGACATCGCTGTGCTTGCTCAGAACTGAATCTAACTTGCTCCTGTCCTTGCGGATCAGATCAAGCGACCTGTCAAAAAGGCTACCTGAATCTTCATTCAAGCGAACCACTTCCTACCTTTCTAAGATGGACACTCAACTACCTTCCAACACTAACTCTCATATGCCTAAACGATATTACATCTAAAAAGATACGGTTCTTCACGGCTCGTTTTGAAAATTTTTTCACCGCCATTGCCAGGGGTCAGGCACCGTCTACCGCTCCGTCTACCTTTACTGCGTAGGTGGGGTCTGGCGCCGTCTACCGCGCAACGGTAAACGGCGCCTGACCCCTGGTTGCGGTAGACGGAGCGGTAGACGGTGCCTGACCCCTTTGTTAACTTTAAGAATTGATCTCGCTGGAGTTGCCTAATATCCGGTTCAGCGAGAGCAAACCGCGCTTCTGTGTGGATTTCACCGCGCCTACTGAGACACCCATGATCTCGGCGATATGAGCGTTCGAAAGGTTATCGATGAATTTCAGAATAAGAACCTCTCTCTGGTTGTGCGTGAGCTTCCGCATAGCCTTGTACAGGCGCTCGCTCTCCATGTCGGATATTACAGCCTCGACCGGATTTCCATGCGGCGACACGGTCGGGGGGTTATCCTCGAAAGGAACTCTCTCTTGCTTCGACTCCCTTCGAAAGAAATCAACAATGAGATTGTGAGCGATCTGGTAGAGCCACGAGCTGAAAGCGACGTCGCGCATCTCATACGAGTCTATATTCTCGAAAGCCTTGAGAAACGTCTGACCGGTCAGATCCTGGGATTCCGTCACGTTGCCGACTTTGTAATACACGTAACGGAATATCTGATCCACGTACTCGTCATATAGCATGCCAAACGACTCAGGGTCTCGATTCTTCGCCCTCTTTACCAGGTTCCGAACACCAGCGTCATTTGACATTCAACACTCCGGTCTTACGTCAGACTTAAATCCCCATCCTCACGTTTCTTGCACGGCAAAAATAGATAGCGACACTATTGCCCTGTACCAGTCAGTGCCTTCGGTCTATAGTTAATAACAGTTAACCAAAGTATATTACTTTTTCTTCATTGTGAACACAATATTAATGTTGCGTTTTGTCAATACCGCAAATCGCAGCAGGCACAGTCAGGAGGTTGACTGGCTCATGCCTGCTCTGCTAGACTCTATGCTTGTACTGGTAAACGAAGCGCTCCCACGACATCAAGAGAAGACCACTTATGCCAGCAGACAGAACGCGCAACCGCAGAATTCGCGCTGACTCCATTTCTTCTGTGCACCGGCTTAACTCCGCCGTTGCCCGGATGCCCGGTGCCGTAGTGTTTCACGGCGGCAAGGGCGGCGTCGGCACGACAATGCTGGCAACCGAGATGACTATGGCGCTCGCGAGCGTCGGCCGGCGCGTCGCGGCGCTCGACGCCGATCTCGACCGTGGCTCGATGCACTACAGGCTCGACGTTTCCGTTGGGCGCGCGACCTTTTCTATCGCGGACGTCCTCCCTGTTCTGGAAGATATTACAGATGATGCCCTCCGCGGCGCGCTATCGACATGCCCTTGCGGCGCGAGCCTCCTTCCGCCACCTGTGGGTCGCGCCGGACTGGCGCCCCCCGACGCCGCTCACGCCGGCAAGTTGCTCAGCGCTCTTGCTTCAAACTTCGACTATGTCATCATCGACACCAGAGCGGCTCTCGACCCATTCACAACAGGACTCCTCATGGCATCTGATTTAATAGCGCTTGTCGTCACTCCCGAACTGGCATGCCTCGGTGGGGCAAAGCGGGCCGTCACGGCTCTCGACGCGCTCCCCGGCGAAAGGCCACGTATCGAGCTTCTCATAAACCGCTCACTGGGCGCGCGCGACCTTGTGACACGTGGAGATATCGAGTCCTATCTCGGGATGAAGGCGTCCGCCGTCTTGCCGGAGGACACCGCCATGTGCCGCAGGCTCGAGGCCGAATGCAAGTCTCTTCTCTCGGATCGATCCGCCCTCTCATGTGAGGTGTTTCGCCTCTCCCGAGCGCTATTTGGTTAGTTGCGCTATCTAATTAGGGGTCAGGCACCGTCTACCGCTGCGTCTACCCCTGGCGCGCTGGCGCTGGCTAGCACAGGGTTGATTTGCTTGGTCTGCTTGTGTTACGATTTGCTTGTACTGCTGGTGAAGCGACTCTTCTGGAGGTTAATCGTGGCAGGTTTTCCGTTGCGACAGGAATCGGCGGACGTCCCTTCCGAGGTCCGGAACGCCATTCGCCATCGCCTGTTAGATGAACTTGCGAACATGGAAGGCGTGCTGGATGACGATATCGAGCAGCGCGTCGAGGAAGCGCTCCTCTCTGAAGGTTGTCTGTGGCCGAAGCGCATGATCCGGCGCCTTGCCGCCGAACTCGCGGACGAGCTGTTCGGTCTGGGCCCGCTGGAGACATTGCTGCGCGACCCATCGATTTCAGAGATCATGATAAACGGGCCACAAGAAGTTTTCGTGGAACGCGACGGACAGATCGAACCGCTCGGGGTGAACCTTGGCATGGACGATCGGGTGATATCCCTGGTGAGGCGCGCTATCGGCCCGCTAAACTTGCGCCTGGACGAAACAAGTCCGATGATAGATGCCCGTCTGCCTGACGGTTCGCGCCTCAACGCGGTCATCCCTCCGCTGTGCCTCAACGGGCCGACCGTCACAATACGCAAATTCCGAAAAGCGCCGTTCAGTGTCTCGGAGCTTGTCGAGAACGGCACCTTCACCTCCAAAGTCGCTTCCTTTATCGAGGAAGCGGTAAGGCGTCGCGCAAACATCCTGGTCTCCGGCGGCACCGGCAGCGGCAAGACGACCCTCCTCAACGTGCTCTCCTCTTTCATCCCTCGCTCAGAAAGGCTCATTACGATCGAAGACGCGGCGGAGCTCAAGATCGAGCACCCACACGTGATATCGCTCGAGAGCAGACCTCCCAACATAGAAGGGCGTGGTGAAGTTACGGTGCGCGATCTGGTGCGCAACTCCCTCCGGATGCGGCCGGATCGCATTATCGTAGGCGAGGTCAGGGGCAGTGAAGCTCTCGACATGCTTCAGGCGATGAACACCGGCCACCCAGGCTCATTATCGACCGCACACGCGAACTCGCCTCATGACCTTCTCGATCGCCTCGAGACCATGGTGCTCATGTCGGAGGTGAATCTCGACGGGTCAGCCGTCCGCAGACAAATAGGATCAGCGCTGGATCTCATCGTCCACATGCGGCGCGCCGACGGAGGGCACAGAGTGCTGGAGCAGTTGACTTCAGTCTCTCTTGCGCAAAATGGTGATTACAGGCTCGAGGATATGTTCTCACGCGAATCGTGGCACGGCGGTTTTTCATGAGGTGGCCGGGACTCTGTATCCTTGTGGTGGCGGCGATCTATTTTCTGTGGATGAGCCGGTCGGCCCGCGCTGTGGCGGCAGCCAGGCGCAACCTCGACAGGCATCTCGAGCCAGGCGATGGCGGGACACCTGTGCTTCGCGGTCGCGGCCTGCTCGCACAAGCGCGCCGGCGCATCGAGAAGACGCGCGCTGCATCCAGAGCGCGCGAGCAGCTCAACGCGTCGGGATTGGCGATTCGGTGGAGCGTGTTCATGCCCACCTGGCTCGCGGCGGCGCTGCTGCTCCCGCTTTCCAGTTTCTTGATGACTGGAAGCATCCTTGCCGCGCCACCCGCGCTTCTCGCGGCGCTGGTTCTGCCAGGCAAGGCGCTGAAAATGCTCGGTCACGCGCGCGTGCGCAAGTCGCAAGAGCAGTGCGACACTCTCGCCGCCGACCTGACGCTCTTCCTGAGGAGCGGCATCCCTGTCGAGGACGCGCTTTCCCTTTGCGCCCGCGACGCTTTTCCACCTGTATCGGATGCCATTGCGCGTTTTCAATCTGATGTCGCGCTCGGCGCCGGGGTAGACACAGCGCTTCTCGACCTCGTGGGTGCCCTTGACAATCGCGACCTTCAGCTGATTGCCCGGGCGATGGTTACGTCCCGTGAGACCGGATCCGAGATCAGCCACATCATGGACACCATCGGGGAAACGGTGCGCGAGCGATCCGCCATCCGTCGCGAGTTGGAGTCACAGACTGTTCAGAGAAGGATTTCCGGGCGCGTCGTCGCGGCGTTGCCGCTCATCTTCCTGGGAATCTCGGCGCTGGTATCCAGGAGCGTCATCTCCGTGCTCCTCGGCACAACTCCCGGCCTGATCATTTTGATGGTCGCCGTCCTGCTTGACGCAGCCGGTTTTCTCTGGATAAACAAAATACTGGACATCAAATAGCGAAGGAGAGAAAAACTGTGCTATGGGTCTGCGTTGTGGCGGCTCTCTCCATCATCTTCATCTCATCTGGAAGCAAAGATCGAGAGCGAACCGGCGTCTCACGCCTTCTCGCCCTCGATGACGAGACACGTAAAACGGAAGAGCAAGGCGGTCACATCAGGTCACGAGACCGCTCGTTCGCGTCAATCATCGAGTTGCCATACAGGCTGACCCCGGCTACGCTCCGCGCGCGATTCTTCGCGCCCCTGGAAGCGCTCTGTGACACACCCGGGCTAACAGTGCCCCGCCTCGCCGGCGCTTGCTTCTACACATCCGCCGGCATGCCACTATGCTTTCTGCTACTGACAAAGTTTTCCACCTTTGGCCTTGCCGGCGCCCCGGTTTGCGTAGCTTTCGGGCTCCTGATTCCGCGCGTCATCGCGTCGCGCGCGCGCAATCATTACCTCGAAGCGTCGCGCCAGGCGCTTCCAGACACGGCTGACACGCTGTACGCCTACATCCTGGGCGGCAAGAACCTCGACCAGGCGTTCAGGGGAGCGGCACAGTATGCGCCTGAGCCTCTAAGCCCTCTACTGCTCCGCGCCGTCAGGGAGATAGATCTGGGCGCCTCGAGAGAGGAAGCGTTCGACAAACTGGCCGCCCGGTGTCCGGTTCACGAACTCTCTTCTCTGCTGCGTTCCCTGCTCGAGGCGGAGAAACGCGGTTATTCCATGTCGGTATCACTCGCGGTGTTCTCGCGCGAAATCCGGCTGAGGCGCCGCGACCAGTTGCGTCAGAAATGCGCGAAAGCCCCGCTGAAGATGCTCGCGCCTCTCGTCTTTCTCATACTGCCGGCCTCCGTTCTGCTAACGGTTGGGCCAATATTTCTGGCGACACTCCATCGTATTTTCTAGCGGGCATGCCTTGGCGCCCTGATGCGAAACTCGAACTGAAACAGGATTCCATTGCGTTGTGTGCTTGACTTGCTTGTCTGATGATGCTATGATTTGCTTGTACTGGTTGTCTCTTCTCCATGATTCTTGGTCGTCCCACGCGCGAGGGCGTGGATTGAAACAAAAAGGGAGGTATCAAATGGGCGAGATCAAACGACTCATGTACGAGGACGACGCGCAAACAACCGCGGAATACGCGCTGGTGATTCTCGGCGCGGCGGCGGTCGCAAGCGCGCTGATCGCCTGGGCCGCCAGCGGCAATGTGATCAAGAACTTCTTCACCAAGATATTCACCAAACTCACGGACGGCTTCTAGAGCAGGCTGTTGAAAGCTATGTCGATACTGCTTCCAATCGTGTTGTTCTGCGCCTCAGGCGTTGCCGCCGATGTCAGGTTCGGGCGCATCCCGAACTTCCTGAACGCCGGCGGCCTTCTCTGCGGCCTGACCGTGTCGTGCGTGAGCGGTGGGGGGCGCGGTCTCGCCTCCGGCCTCCTGGGCGCCACGCTCGGACTCGCCATACTGTTGGCGCCTTTCTTGCTTCACATGGTTGGAGGCGGTGATGTGAAATTTCTTGTTGCGGCCGGCGCAATGATGGGATGGCGGCTTCTTCCACCGGCGTTCCTGCTCGGCGCCGTGGCAGGCGGAGCGCTGGCGTTTTTCGCGCTTCTGCGCGGCAGACACTCCAGACAGTCGTTAGAGAGTGTGTGGCGCGCGTTGATCCTGCTGGAAGCCGGCGCGTGGCGTCCTTCCGCGAAGACGCCTGTTGGTAACCGCGTCAGGATGCCTTACTCCCTGCCACTGTCCGTGGGGCTGATTGTTGTCGCGAGTTTCCACGCTTTTATTTGAGGAAAGTACAATGCGAAAACCAGATCGCGCGACTGGAAAAGTCTTCGAGCGCCAGCGGGGTCAGGCGGCTGTCGAGTTTGCGCTGGTGCTTCCCGTCTTGATGCTGATCACTGTGGCAATCTGCCAGGTAGCGCTCGCCTTCAACTGCTATATCGTTGTCACTGCCGCGTCCAGGGATGGCGCGAGACGCGCGGCCGAGACAAATGACGGCGAAGCCGCGCGAAAAGCCGCTCTATCATCTACCGGTGGGTTGCCCGGATCCGGCCCGGAGGTCGATGTAACGTTCCCCGAGGGAAGAAACAAAGGCTGCCCTGTGACCATCACTGTCGTCTACCACATGCCAATCCTCCTGCCGGGTCTCGATCGCCTCGTCCCCGAACCTTCCTTTAAGCGGTCATCCACAATGGCGCTGGAATGTGGCGCCAAGTGAGAGGATCGCGCGGGCACAGAGGACGATGGACCGGTTTCTTCCATGATCAACGTGGAGGAATCAGCGTCGCGACAATGGGTTGCCTCGCGATCGTCGTCGTACTGTGCCTGTTCACGGCGGATGTCGGGCTCCGGTTGTCCGCCCACCAGCAGGCGCAGAACGCGGCCGACGCCGCGGCCCTCGCGGCGGTACAAGAATCGTTCCCCCTGTTCGCCACCGGGGTCGGGCCGGAACTTGCCGCACGCAAGTACGCCGCGGCCAACGGCGCCACTGTGGACGAGATCAAGATAACAAAAGGCGGCCAGCGGGTCGAAGCGCGCGTGTCCGTGCATCCTCAATCCCTGCTCCTTGAGAAACTGGGCATCGGACCCGAGAAGGTAAGCTCTCTCTCCGCGGCCGAGGTTGACATGAACGCGTTGCTCGCGAGCGGCGCCATCTGGTACACCGCCGACCCGACACTCCTCAATGCGCTCAAAGGCTTTATTTCCAGCGGTCACGCGAAAGACTTCTACGGCGCCGTAACTATGATCACACTTCTGGCGATCCAACATCTCGGCAAGCCTTACGTATGGGGCGCTACCGGCCCCAACGCGTTTGATTGCAGCGGCCTTGTCTGCTACGTATACGCGCAGATCGGGGTTAACCTTCCACGTGTGACGTTCTCGCAAGTTCACTCGGGCAAAGCGGTTTCTCCAAACGAGCTCGCTCCCGGTGACATCGTCTTTTTCAGGCATAACGCGCACGTCGGCATCTACCTCGGAGGAGGATGGTATATCCACGCGCCGCACACAGGGGATGTAGTCAAGATCTCGCCCCTGTCCGGTAGATCAGACATCTCTGCTTGCCGGCGCGTGCTCTGATCTCAAAATGCAAAAACGCATAATATGGTCTGGAGCCTGTCGCGCCAACCCGGCAAATAAACCACCAAATCGCTGGATAACGTCAACTGGCGGCCCGAACCCGACCTGTTGTCTCAAGATTATGGGTTCCCTTCCACCCTTTTCATCCGTTTTTCGCGCGCGCCATCTCAAATTTCAGCTTCTGTTCCATCCTCCCGGTTGCCGTCACGGTGGACGGTGCCCTCTGGACGGGTCAGCGACTTTAAAAAGAAAATCTGACCCCAAAGTTAAGGGCGTTTTCGGCCGCTGAAGAACATGATGGACTTGATTTTCCTGGTCACGATATTCTCGATGCCGCGCGCTTCCAGGGCAGCCATAAGCTCTTCACAGGTGTAAACGGGGCTTGTCACGTAGCCCAGCATCGCGCCAATCTTTCCCATGGTGATATCCGTGAGGCGCCTCTCTCCTCTCACAAACGCCGAGCCAGCCAGCTTGCCGTTGGGCTTGAGTACGCGCGCCATCCCGTCGAGCGCTTTCTCTTTGTCGGGGAATGCGTTGATGCCGTTCATGGAGAGAATCCCTGAAAACACGTTGTCCACAAATGGAAGGCTGGCGACGTCTGTGCGAACCAGCATCACGTTGCCGAAGTCCTCGGCGCGCACTTTCTCCAGCGCCGATTCGAGCATGCCACGGTTGTAATCCGCCGCGATGAAATCGAGATTTGGCTGGAGGCTGTACTCCCCCGCGGTGAACACTCCCGTACCGACAGGGATATCGAGGAAGTACCCCGGCTCGCAATCCGACGCGACGCTCTCGAGAAGCTCAAAGAGAAGAGGAATGAACTTGGTCGTGCCCCACATGGCCTGAACCATGAAGCGGTCAAACGCTCCCGCCCCCGTCACGTTTCTCTCATAGCGCGAACCGGCTATCCTGTCGAAAGCTTTGTTGACACGCTTCTGGCGCCCCACGTCGTCGCCCGGAACCAGATCGGCGATCTCGTCTTTCACGCGGTAGGCGTGCAGAACCGGCCCGTCGCAGCAGTACGAAAAAACCCGCGGGTGGTAGCGCATCTCCCTGCCGCAGGCGGGGCACCGCAGGAGTGATGCCAGGCGCTCATGGTTCACCCGCGTCACTCCTTTCTTCACAATATCTACGAAACGTGGCATTTAGATATTATTCACTGGCGTTGGTCAATCCTTTTCCTGGGATCCCGTTCGTTGCCTGCTGATATAATCTCTACCGATTGGAGGTTTTCAATTGAACGCGATTGAGAGTGTCGCCGTCGCATCGGCAATAGAAGCTTTTACTGATCTGTGGCACAGAATACTGAATGTCGGCCCGAAGTGGCTGGTTGCGCTCGCGGTGCTCGTTGTCGCGTGGCTGCTGGCGCGGCTCGCGCGCGTGCTGGTGCGAAAAGTGGTAGGCCGGACCAGCACACAGGGCCACGTTGACCTTCTGCTCGCGCGCGCCGCCGCCGGCCTGATCCTCATAGCCGGTTTCATGGTTGCCTTAAGCGAGATTGGCATGAGCATCAACGCGGCGCTGGCGGCGCTGGGCCTCGCGTCTGTCGGCATCGGTTTCGCCCTGCAGGACGTACTTGGAAATCTGTTCTCAGGAATTATTCTGCTCGTTCAGCATCCGTTCACCATCGGCGATGAGATAAGAGTCGGCGAGCAGGAAGGCGTGGTGGAAAACATCAGGGTGCGTGACACCCAGATTCTGACTTACGACAGCCGGCGCGTGTTCATCCCGAACAAGACGGTCTTCGACAGTTCCATCATCAACTACTCATCAAACGCCACGACACGCATCGACCTGCGCCTGCTCCTGAAGGAGGGGGCCGACATCGCAAGAGCCCGCGCTCATGCTGTGAAAATCCTCGAGGGCGCGGAAGGCGTTCTTGACCGGCCACAACCGGCAGTGTTGATTGATTCCGACAGGGAAAGCGTCGTGCTCGTGCTGCGCTTCTGGGCCGAATCAGGTCGCGATCGGGAGATGAATCTCAAGTCGGTGATACTCGAGGCGCTGATAGCGTCGCTCTGATTGGAGAATTGATGGATTACGATGTGATCGTGGTGGGTGGTGGGCCCGCCGGCTCGTCTACCGCATATTATCTGGCCCGGCAGGGCGTTAATGTCCTCGTGATGGACAAGTGCTCATTCCCACGTGAGAAGATTTGCGGCGACGGCATAGCCCCGCGCGCGGTGCGCAACCTCTACAAGATGGGATTGCGGGAGCGCCTCGACGGGCAGTTCAACAAGTTCCACGGCTTCCGGTTCGCCGGCGTGGGGAAAACGCTCGTCGAGACCCGGATACCGCCAACTCCACGGTTTCCCGATCACGGCTACATCATCAAGCGAGTGAACCTCGACGGGATATTGCTCGACTACGCTCGTGAGAACGGCGCCGAGGTGTGGGAGGGCTGCAAGGTCAAGGCGCCCCTGGTTGAGGGTGGGCGCGTCGTAGGAGTCAAAGCGATCCGTGACGGCAAGGAAATTGAAGTCACCGCTCCCGTCGTTGTTGGCGCCGACGGCCCACACTCCATCCTGGGCAGGAAGATGAGCCTCCTGATCAACGACCCGCTGTACCTGGGAATTTCGATCCGCCAGTATTTCGAGGGGGTAGAGGACATAGACGATTATCTCGAGATTTATCCTGATAAGGCAATCAGCCCCGCAAGCGGCTGGGTTTTCCCCGTGACACGCGAGGGGGTCGCCAACGTCGGCGTCGGGGCGATGCTCTATCACATGCAAAAGGACAAGATCAATCTTCACAAGTTCTTCGACGTTTTCATCAACGACACGCCGTTCGTTGCGCCCAAGATGCGGAACGCGAAGCCCATCTCTCCCTTGCGTGGAGCGCTGCTCCGCGTCGGCCTCGGCGGCAGCAAGATAGAGTGCCCGGGGATGATCCTCGTGGGTGACGCGGCAAGCATGACCAATCCGGTGAACGGAGAAGGCATTACGTACGCCCTCGAGACAGGAGAGATGGCGGCCGAGCACATCATGGAAAGCCGCTTCGCAACGGGAACATTTCACATCGACCCCGATGAGGACTCCTTCAAACAAAAGCTCGCGGATCGTTACCAGCACTACTTCCGCCACGGCATCCTGAGTATCAAGTGGGGGGACCGAACCTCGTTAATGAGGCCAATGCTCGCATTCACGAGCAAGAACGAGCGCTTCCGTCGCTACCTCGTCAGATCACTCATGTACCTGAAGCACTGAGTTCGGGTGGCCGGCTTGAAGGTGACATTCGTTTATCCCGACTTCTTTCAGTACCCCGACGGAACGTTCATTCCCGAGGGAAGAATTTACCTCGGCATCGCTTACCTGTCCGCGGCGCTCAAGCAGGCGGGGCACGAGACTTCGCTGGTTCATGTTGTCGAACCACCTGAGCGCGAACGGCTCGTCGAGCGAATCACCTCGGAGCGGCCTGACCTCATCGGGTTCTCTAGCACGACGCACATGTTCCGGCACGTGGCGCGGATGGCACAGTGGCTGAATGAAGAACTGGACGTGCCGGTCGCGTGCGGAGGCGTCCACTCTACGATCGCCACCGAAGAGGTGATCGGCGCCCCCGGCATAGACTTCGCCTGCGTCGGAGAGGCCGAGGACACGGTAGTCGAGTTGTGCGAGGCGCTCGAGCGTGGCGCGGATCCTGCCCGAATCACGGGTCTATGGGCGCGAGACGCCCACGGCAAAGTAACGCGCAATCCGGCGCGAAGACTGCGAACCGACCTCGATAGCCTCCCGTTCCCCGACAGGAGCATTTTCGACCCGGCGCTGTTCTGCGCCGATCAGCACCCGCGCGGAACATTGATGGCGTCAAGGGGTTGCCCGTTTGATTGCGCCTACTGTTCCAACCACGCGCAGAAAAGCGTGTACCCGAACCCGAAAGATTACGTGCGCTTCCGCGGCCCCGAGAACGTTATCGAGGAAATCGAGGAGATCGTCGCGGGGGACAGGCGCATCGAGTACATCCGCTTCGACGACGACATTCTCACAACGAACCGCGAGTGGCTCGCCAGGCTCTCGGCGCTCTATCGGAAGCGCGTGGCAATGCCGTTCATCTGCAACTCGCGCGTAAACTTCATGGATCGCGAGATGGCCGCATCGCTCGCTGAGATGGGCTGCAAAGTCGTCTGCATGGGCATCGAGAGCGGCAACGCGTGGCTCCGCGACAACATTCTTTCCCGCCACATGTCAAATGACCAGATCGCGCGGGCTTTCGAGGTGTGCCACGAGGCGGGCATGAAAACCGTGTCGACGAACATGTTCGGGCTGCCGCTCGAGGAGACATCAATGGTGCATGACAGTATAAAAGTGAACGGGTGGTGCCACCCCGACACGATACAGATATCGACCTTTATCCCCTATCCGGGCACCCGGCTCCACAAACTGTGCGAGGAAAAAGGACTTATCACGGGTGAGCGGGTGGACTCGATATTCACCGGGCATTCGCCGCTGTCGCTTCGCGCGACGGTGTGGGAGGATAAAGCGCTCAAGGAGAACTTCCACACGCTGGCTTACACATACGCTCGTCTGTACGAGATGAAGCCGAAATTCGTGGGACGCACTGGAGCGCGTATCCTCGACTTTCTTGTTCTCGGCAGGAGAGCCTCCGGCTTGAGACGGCGCGCCTTCAAGCGCGCGATGCGCTGGGCTGACGGGCGCTTTCAGCCCGAGTGGATCAAATATTAAGAATGCAACCGAGGTCCGCTTAACTTTTGGGGTCAGGAGCCTGTTGATCGTGCTAATATATTCTTGCTTTCTCTGCTCTCTCGAAGAAAGGAGTGCGCTGTGTCCAGGAAAATAAGAAGGGCTCCGTTTCGGGAATCCTCGCGCTCAGCCTCGCGCTGGCGCTTGCCTCGTCGGTGTGCGGCGCGGGCGCTCCCCGGTGGACGGCCAACGGGGTTGCCCTGCGCAGCGGCGTGGCCAACAACGCCTATTCCCCCACCATAACAACCGATGGCGCGGGTGGCGCTATCGTCACGTGGTATGACAGTCGCTCCGGCGCACAAAACATCTACGCGCAGAGGAT
>PHEX01000033.1 GCA_002843005.1 Candidatus Anoxymicrobium japonicum
CGGGTTGCGTCACAGCATCCCCTACAAAATCAGGGTCTGTAAGTGTTACGGTTTCCACCTCCCCACCGCCTCTCCGTTCCTTCACTCACAAGTATAGCTTCTCTTCAGAAGGAGAGTTGGTTGCTCCCCTACCCTCCCCCGAGGGGGAGGGTGAGCTTGCTATGCTCAGGTCTTACCTGGCTTCGTTGTATACGTCCTCTTTATCCGGCATGAAGTCCATGGAAAGCTGCTCCTGGAGTACGTGGTCTTCCGGGATCCCCGTTCCCCTGTTGTAGGTCATTCTATCTTCCCTTGCCCGGGCAAGGGAGTGCCTGCGGGCCTCGAACACCACCTCCTCCAGGCCCATGTGCTTGATCTCGGGCGTCACGTACCCGATTCCCTGATGCAGCCTTACGTTGTTGTAGTGGTCGACGAGGTCGCAGACGGCGTCCTGAACCTCGTAGATGTTCTCGAACTCGCCCAAGTAGAGGTACTCGCACTTGGCGGTGGCGATTACCGCCTCGGCATGGGCGTTGTCGTTCGGGGTGTGGGGGCGGGAGTGGTCCTGGGTTATGCCTATCTCGTTGAAGTATCCCTTCGTCGATTTCGACTTCATCTCCGATCCGCTGTCGGAGAAGGCGAGCGGCTTGTCGTCGGACTCCAGCAGATCCTCAGCCAAGAGGGCCTGATCCCAGGTGGCGATGATGTCGTCGGACTTCCTCGAATGGCTTGCCCTGGCCCCGACGATTTTCCTCGAGTAGCGGTCCAGGATAAAAACGATGTAGACGAACATGCCGGCGAGGAGGCGAAGGTAGGTGACGTCGTACTGCCATGCCTGGTTCGGGCGGGTTGCCTCTATCTCGGGCTTCTTGAGGTTCTTCGGCCTCGACCGCCTGGCCTTGCCGATGAGCTCCTCGGCCTTCATAACCCTGTAGAAGGTTGAAGGCGATGCCGCCGCTTTCCCCTCGTCAAGGGCGGTGAAGGCGAGCTTGCGGTGGGACAGATCGGCATGGGTATCGTCCCTGGCCATCTCGATGATGGCCTCCCTCTCGTCGGGCATTATCTTCTGGGGCGTGCACCCCGGAGCGCTACTTCTGTCCTCGAGGTCGGCCTCGGTCGCTTCCCCCGGCGTCCTGCCCTCAAGCCAGGCGTAGTAGCGGTCGCGCGGGAGCATGATGATCTCACAGGCCCGCTCTGCCGTGATACCGACGACCTTGGCCCCAGCGACGGCGGTGATGATCTTCTTCTTCGTGGCGCCCGCAAGCCTCTCTCCTCTGATGGGGCCTACTAGACCCCATTCACTTTTTTTCTTAAGAGCGTCACCTCCACGCTCTGCTCGGTGAGCGCCTCCCTGAGCCTGTCGATCTCTCTTGCGAGCGCGTCCTTCTCGGGATCCTTCTTCCTCTTGTCTTTCTTGAAGCCCTCGATGAGCGCCTCGGTCGCCCTCTTCTCGATGCGGGCAAGCTCCGCCGAGTGGATGCCGTGCCGCCTCATCACCTCGGCCTTGGTGATGTTGCCTTTCTGCACCTCCAGGAAGATGTCGAGCTTCTCCTCAGCGGCGATCCCTCTTCTCTTCCTTCCCTGCTCCTCCATTACCTCGCTCCTTTCCTCCAAGGGGCATTGTACCCCTGCTTTCCGGAGCGCGGTCAAAGGCGGGAAACACTAACAATTACTTGAAGGATTTTGTCGGGAATGTTCAGAAACAATCCGCCATCGGAGACCTCCGGTACTTGAGTATCCGCGCCGGAACCCCCCCGACAACAGCGTAAGGTGGAACGTCACGGTTTACCAACGATATCGCGCCAATGACCGAACCCTCCCCGACCGTCACGCCGCGCACGATCGTCGCCTTCTCCCCAACCCAGACGTTCGGCCCGATAATCACGTGCTCCTTGCGGATGCCCTGACTGCGTATACTCATATGCGGGTCGAGGAACCAGTGGTCGAAATCTACCACATAGATGTTGTCCGCCCACAGGTTTTCGTCGCCGACCTCGATGTGGTTATAGCAATTGATGGTATTCTTGCCGCCAAACGTGCACTTGTTTCCTATGCGCAACTTTCCCTCGTGCGCCCTGAAAGCGCAGCCTTCACCGATAAACACAAATGCGCCAATAGTAAACTGCGCGTTTTTTCCTTTGCTTATCTCATAGCGCCTGGGGAAAAAGACGTAACCCTCGGTCTTGATGCCACGGTGCGTGACCTTGAACTTGATGAAGCGGTAGAACGAGCGCGCGTAGTTAAACGTGTACATGCGATTCTTAATTATAAAGCGCGCATTTCGCAGAAACCAGAAACGCAAAAAGGGGTCTGACCCCTTTTTGCGTTTTTCCTCGTCAGGCTCCACGGGCAACTCCTTAAACTCCTTAATCGCTCTTTCGAGCGTACAGAAGCATGTTGTAAAACCAGGATGATGGCAGGTACCGGTATATACGCTCATCAACCCGGCTGAGTTTGAGGTACGTCGTGTAAGCCCCCTGGCGCCACCGCAAGCTAATGTTCTCGTCGGCAAGCATATTTTCCACCGAGCGCGTGATCCAACCCACAAAGCTCGACAGGAACTCCTCGGACTCGTAGCGCGCCTCAGCAAAACCGGCGGATCTCGCCGCGCGACACACTTCCGCGGGCCGGAATGTGTGGATATCCACCACCGTCTCGAACTCCCTGACGTCGCGGCCATCATCTGGCGGCAAACACGTGTCCCTCAACTTTGCCGGCGACCCGCCGAAGCGACCGCCCATGCGGGCGTACGGCTTCAACAGGGACGAGACGCATTTTCTCGCGATGCGCCCCATGACGTCGCCTACCTTTGTGGGCTCTCCCACGAGCATGCAAACGCCGCCCGGCTTGAGAACGCGGTGAATCTCAGAGAGCGCCCCGCCGATGTCCGGGATGTGATGCAGGATGGCATGTCCCACCACCATGTCAAACTCTCCGTCGGGGTAATCCAGGCACTCGAGCTCCGACTGGCGCGCGTTTACTTTTATCCCGAGCTCCACGGCGTTTCGCTCACAAGTATCCACCATGCCCTGGCTGATGTCGCAGGCGAAATATTCACCAATGAGATCACCTGACAGGCAAAGGTTCAAGCCTGCGTACCCGGTTCCGCATCCAACCTCGAGGAGCTTCTCCACGCGCGGGAAAGGGCCACAGAGCACTTTCTCGAACTTGTGCCTTACGCGCGCCGCAGTATCCTGATCGTACTGGATACCCCACTTGCTGTCATAGCAGCCGCTCTCCGTGTCATGAAAGAGCTCATTCGCTTTTCTCAAGTCGACGTCCAACAGCTCCTCGCTTAACTTCTGGGAGTCAGGTCTAAGAGGGGTCTACCTCTCCGTCTACCTTCACTGCGTAGAGGGGTCAGGCAACGTCTACCGCTTTAGCGGTAGACGGTGCCTGACCCTGTCGAACCGACCACGCGCGGTAGACGGAGAGGTAGACCCCTCTTAAACTTTAAAAAAGACCTGACCCCAAAGTTAAATTACTGCTTCACTTCTTTGATGCCCATCAGGTTGGCGGCGATGACGTAACGCTGTATCTGCGCAGTGCCCTCATATATCTGCATTATCTTGGCGTCACGCATGTACTTCTCCGCCGGGTACTCCTTCATGTAGCCGTAGCCCCCGAGCACCTGAACCGCGTCGGTGGTAACCTTCATGCACATATCGCCACAGAAAGCCTTGGCAATCGAGCTTGAAATCGAAAGTCTGCGCGAGGTCTTGCCGGTCTCCGCCATCTTGTTGGCCAGCCATCCAGCGTAGTAGTACAAGCGGCGGCCCGCTTCGATACTCATCAGCATTTCGGCAAGCATAAAGCTGATGGCCTGGTTAACGATGATAGGCTTGCCAAACTGTACGCGTTCCTTGGCATACGCGTTTGCCTCCTCGAACGCCGCCCTGGCGACTCCTACCGCGAGCGCCGCTACGCCCGCCCTGGTCAGGTCGAGTACAAGCATGACAGTCATGAAAGCGCTACCGGGAGCGCCCAGCATGTCCTCTTTGGGGACCTTCACGTTCTCGAAGAAAACCTCGGCTGTGTGTGAAGCGCGGATGCCCATCTTGTCCTCGTGGCGTCCCATGCTGACACCCTCATAGTCACCGCCTACGATAAAGCCTGAAAGACCTTCATCAGTCTGGGCGAATACCGTGTAGAAATCACTGATCCCACCGTTGGTTATAAAACACTTCTGGCCGTTCAGGACAAAATGGTCACCCTCATTCCTGGCTGTGGTCGCGATAGCCGTCACGTCGCTACCGGCGCCCGGCTCGGTCAGGCAGAACCCCGCGAGTTTTGGGTTCTTTTCATCGCAAAGACGAGGCAGCCACTTCTTCTTCTGCTCCTCTGTGCCGGCGATCATGAGAGGCGTCGTCGCAAGGTTGTTCGCGCCTATGCTGGTGGAGAGTCCGGCGCATCCCCAGGACATCTCCTCGAAAACCATGGCCCCTGTCAACGGATCGAGGCCGCCTCCGCCGTACTCCTCCGGGATAGCCGCCGTAGTCAAGCCAGCCTGCGCGGCTTTGGGCAGGATAAGGTCAGCGGGGAACTCCCCTTTCTGGTCCCACTCCAGGGCGATAGGGCGCAATTCGTTCAACGCAAAGTCGTGCGCCATGTCAACGGCCGCCCTCTGTTCGTCAGTAAGTTTGAAATCAATCACTGCTTCCTCCTTTGATAACGGTTGCTTCAATCCATTCGAATCGCTGTCAGTTGTTCTACTTTCCTGTGAACTCCGCCTTGCCGGGACCACTCTCGATAAAACTTTTCATTCCGATTTTCTGGTCCTCGGTAGAGAAACAGAGCGCGATCGCCTGCGCTTCTATCGCCAGTCCGTCGGCCAGCGAACAGTTCATGCCCTTGTTGACGGATTGCTTGGCCATGGCGAGCGCGAACGGGGGGTATTTGGTCGCGTAGCGCGTGGCTACCTTTCGCGCGCTTGCGATGACAGCCGCGCCGTCACCCTCGACAACCTTGTCCACCACTCCGTACGCGAGGCACGTTTTCGCGTCGTAAAAGCGACCCGAGAAGATCATCTCCTTTGCCCTGGCGGGGCCGATAAGGCGGGGAAGCCTCTGTGTCCCGCCCGCGCCCGGAATGATCCCAAGCAGTATCTCTGGAACGCCAATCTGCGCGGTTTCGCCCGCAAACCTCCAGTCGCAAGCCAGCGCGATCTCGCACCCGCCGCCGAGCGCGAAACCGTTTATCGCGGCGATGACAGGCTTTGGGATGTTCTCGAGCCTGTTTAGAGCTTCCTGCGCCCCACTTATGAACCTGGAGACAATGAGCGGGGTCGCTTCCGCCATCTCGTTGATGTCCGCGCCCGCCGCGAACACCTTCTCGCCGCCGGTCAACACAACCGCGTGCACGTCGTCGTCGTACTGCAGCTCTGTCGAGCAAGCGCCGATCTCGAGGAACACCTGGCCGTTCAAGGCGTTAACCTTTGGACGGTCAAGCCTCACCGTCGCGACGTGATCATCTACCTCCACTTTCAGAAACTCAAAATCGTACGCCATTCACAACACCTCCGTCAAAAGATTCCAGGGGCTCACAAGGAACGCGATGTATTACCATAACATTGACCGTGCTTTTAGAACTCGATCCCCTCTCGCATGGGGACACCATTGTCATGGTAGTGCTTCACCTTTTTCATCTCAGTAATAAGATCCGCCCTCTCGCAAAACTCCTCGGGAGCGTACCGGCCCGTGAGAACGACCTCAACACCATCGGGACGCTCATCGATAAGCGGCAGAACCTCACTCGCGGTCAGCACGCCCAGTTCCACAGCCACGTTGACCTCGTCCAGAATCACGATGTCGTACTCGCCGTTCATGATACCATTCCTGGCAAATTCCAGCCCAGCGCGCGCCAGCTCGAGATCCTCAGGTGTGGTCTCCCCTTTCTTGACGAAGGTGTCGAGCCCGTACTGAACCAGCTTGAAGTTTTCGGGGAGCATTTTCGCGGTCAGGATTTCTCCGTACGGCCGCCCCTTCAAGAACTGAACCATCAGAACCTTAAATCCCTTGCCGATCGCCCGCATGGCCAGCCCGATAGCCGCGGTCGTCTTCCCTTTGCCGTCCCCGGTATATAATTGAACGAGCCCTCTCTCCATCTTGGCCCTCGCCCCCGCGCGCTCGGTCGAACTTCAGCCGGGCATGGAAATCATATCAAATATGCTCACGCGAAACGGGATGTCGGCTTCTCGCGTCGAACTAATAGCGGAGCACGCGGAACGAACGGCGCGTTTTGCGTTCGAACAATTTGCTAATCAGCAACATATCGCAACATATCGGAGAAGGAAATGAGGGCGAGCTTTTCACCCGTCAAAAAAATAGCGATGAGCCACCGCAAACTGAAAAAAGCATATCTCTACGTAAGGCGGGCCAGTGGCAGGCGTGTCTTGCTGTTGCTGTCGGCAATCTTTCTCGCCCTGGCGCTATTGGTTCTGTTCCTCTCCCTCTTTGTTTTAGACATCGCACTGTCCTCAAAAATCTTCCCCGGAGTTACCGTTGACGGCAACGCGGTAGGCGGCATGTCCCGCAATCAGGCGAAGGCGGCGCTTGCCGGCACAACCACTGAAAGGATCGACAAGCCCCTCTTCGTATTTCACAACGACAGGGAGTTCGATCTCGACCTGAAGCACATCGAGCTTGCGGTGGACGCGGACAAAATGGTTGAGGAAGCGTTCAAAAAAGGCAAGAAGCAGATGTTCCTGGCGCGCATGTGGCGCCGGCTCATGAACAAGCCGCTGTCAGCGAACGTCAAGGTGATTCTCAAGTACGACAAAAGCGGGTTAAAACGATTCATAGCCAACACAGCCGAAAACCTCGACTACGCGGCGCGCAGCGCGAGCATCGACATGTCCAAAGGATATCCCGTTCTCACAAGCTCGAAGTACGGCCGGAGAGTCAAGCAGGACGAGTTGTATAACGGCATACTGTCAATCCTGCCAACGAGCAAGCGGTGGCTCGCGATCCCGATCGAGACACTCAAGCCCACGGTGTCGGAAAGCGACATCGGGACTATCCTCGTCATCAAGCAATCAGAGCACAAGCTCTACCAGTACTACGTGGAGAAGCTTCAGGCCACATACACGGTCGCCGTCGGAAGCTCACAGTACCCGACGCCAAACGGTCGGTTCGTGATTCTGAAAAAAGAGAAGAATCCATGGTGGTACCCGCCCAAATCCGATTGGGCAAAGGACAAGAAACCGATACCTCCTGGTCCGGGCAACCCGCTGGGACCTTATTTCATGGACCTCGGAAACGGGTTCGGCATTCACTCTACGCCGGACGAGGCGTCGCTCGGGTATTCGGTATCGCACGGTTGCGTGAGAATGTCGGAGTGGAGCGCGCAACAGGTGTTCAAGGTGGTCAGCAAAGGAACCCCTGTATATATCCTTCCTTAGTGCCCCTTTCCATAAATACTCGCAAGCGAACGCCGCTGCATCCGCGCCTCAAGAGACGCAGCTCAAGCATTATGAAACTACCTTGACGGTTCGAGCAATAGCGTTCATAATAGTCATGTAACTGTACAATACAATGTAAGCGCCACATGGAGGTGGACGAAATGAAAGCAATAGGCGTGGCAGAAGCACGGGCTAACCTGTCTGTCTTGATAAAAGAAGTTTCGGGATCGGACGAGACCTTCGTGATCCACAGCAAGGGTGAACCGAAGGCGGTTCTGCTCGGCATAGACGAGTATCGAGAGATCGAGGCCACACTGGAGGAGATGGGAGATCCGGAAGCCAGAAGGCTCCTGGAGGAAGGGACAGATGACCTCAAAAAAGGAAGAGCCCGGTCGGCAGAAGAGATCTTCGGAGAAGCCCTTATTAACGGTTGAACTGTCCCGCACCGCGGAGAACGCGCTCAAGGGAGTTATAAAGAAGGACATGAAGCTCATTCGCGAGCTTCTTTCTGTTATTGCCGCAGACCCGTACGACCGGATCCACACTGTCAAGCTCCACGGCGAGTGGGAAGGGCATCGGAGAGCAAAGAAAGGCGACTGGCGTGTGATCTACCTCCCGCCCGAGGAGAATATAATCTACGTGGTATACATCAGGAACAGAACCGAGAAAACCTACAAAAAATAGAAAAAATCGGTTCGCGTCGACGACGGCAAATTTTAGCGCCCCCTGGCGTGGTAATCGCGCAGAACGGACAGCGCTTCCACCGCTCTCTCGGGTGTTTCGAAAACGGGATAAGGCATCTTGCTCCTGACGTCCATAAGGTGCTCGTACTGAGTAAAAAGACAGAGCGCAATGGGCTTGTCGTGTTTCTTCATCAACTCGCCCAGTTCCGGGTACGGCTCTCGCGACATCTCCGCGTAAGCGCCATCGTACTTCGCGTCCGCCCTGCGCAACAGCGCAATCATCACTCCATCCACGTCCTCTTGCCCCATCACCTGATCGACGGCATACAGGATAGCATCGGTGGAGTGAATATCCCCCAGGTCGAGCGGGTTCCCGAGCCTTATGACATTGGAACGCGCGTACTCCTTGAAGCCTGCCGCCAGGCTATCCGCCAGAGACGGAAACACGAACCCGCGTTTGTGCGCCTCGTCCGAACACATGACCGCGTAACCGCCCGCCTGCGATATTACCGCTATCCGGTTCCCCCTCATCGGCGGCATCTCAAACGCGCGAGCGAGCTCAATGAGCTTGCGGATTTCCGTGACGCGTATCACGCCCGCCTGCCGCAGCGCGCCATTCAGCACCATGTCGTTGTTGGCGAGGGCCGCTGTGTGGCTGGCCGCGGTCCGCGCGCCGATCTCGCATGTGTTCGCCTTGTACATGAGCAGGGGCTTACCGATCCGTGAAGCGACCTCGACAAACTTGCGACCGCGCGCGACGCTCTCCAGGAACATGCATATCACGTCAGTGCCCGGATCCTCGCCCAGAAACTCCAGAAAATCGAGTTCGTCCATGTCCACCTTGTTGCCCACAGACACAAACTTGTTGAACCCCGAACTCATGTTGTCCAGGAACATTATCAGGCTCACCCCTACGCCGCCCGACTGGCTGATTATTGATATCTTTCCGGGCAGCCGTTTCTTAAAAGGAAGAAACGGCAGGCACAACCCGTTCTCCGCGTTGATCAAGGTGAGCCCGTTGGGGCCAACAAATCGGATGCCGCGCTCTTCGGCTTTTTGCTTTATGACCTCGGTGAGCCTGGCGCCATACTCGCCGAACTCGGAGAACCCACCGGAAGGAATAGCCATCCGCGCAACGCCCTTGCGCGCGCAATCATCCATGACGCCCGAAACCGCCGCCGCCGGAACGAACGCCACCACAAGATCCACAGGACCGGGCACGTCCTCGAGCGAGACATAACCTTTGAGGCCAAGAACGTCCTCGCCACGGGAATTGACCGGGTATATCTTGCCGCCGTACTCCCAGGTAATAAGATTCTGTACGATGTTTCGCCCTATATTCCTGGGGTTCGCCGACGCTCCCACCACGGCAACGCTGTCCGGGTAGAACATCGTCCTGATGTTTTCGTCCATGCCACCTCGATTATTCGGTCTTCCGTTTACTCACGAACCGCGGCCGGGCAGAAACCTGGCGTCAACAAGGTTTCGCGTGAAAGCCGACGGATTCTTTTGTTTGACCACACCGGCCCGCTTCATGAACTCGACATATTTTGTGATGGCTTTTGTCTCCGGGCGATAATCGAACCGGATGTTCTTCATTGCGGAGTTCACGACAGCGCTTTCCTGCCCTGTAAACAGGTGGGCCATACTCGAGGCTTCGGCGATGTTCTTCTTGATGTACTCGGTCGCTTTCACATGCGCCGCGACAAAACGCCTGACGGCGTCGGGGTTCCTGTCCATGAATGCGGCATCAGCCACCACCACGCAGCACGGATGACGCGGCCATATTTTCGACGAGTTCTCGAGAACCCGCCCCGCTTTTTGCGCATGAGCCATCGATGGATAAGGCTCACACGCGATCGTGGCATCGACCTGCGCCGTCGCCAGCGCGGAAATCATCTCTGGCGGCTTGACGACAATTATATTGACACCGACGGGATCAACTCCGGCTTTTTGAAGCGCGGTGCGAAGAAGAAAATCCTCCAACGTCGACATGCCGGGGATCGCGACGGTGCGTCCCCTGAGCGCCGATACGTCTCCGGCGTCGAGCCCGGGGCGAACCATTATCGATGAGCCGTTTGCGTTCGCCTGAGCGACTATTTTGACGTCAGCCATGTTCTGCGACGCGAAAGTGACGCACGACGCCATGCCCACGTAACCTATGTCCAGTTCACCTGCTGAAAAAGCGCTCATCTCCTCGGGGCCGGCGTTGAAAGCCCCACCCTCGCGGATGTCGAGCCCCTGCTCGGTAAAAAACCCTTTCTCCCGGGCTACGTAGTACGCAAGCTGGTGCAGGTCGTTCCTCAGGAAGCCGACTCTCACCACTTTCGTGGTCTTCGGAGCAGCGCCGCACCCGCCAGCGATGAAACCCGCCAGCAAACTCAAAAGCAGCAAAACGCAAAAAAGAGTCTGACCCCTTTTTGCGTTTTTCATTTTTAGCGCCTTTCCTCGTTAGATAGTGTAGCCGCCGTCGATGGTGAACAACTGGCCGGTGATGTAACTTCCGCCTTCGCATATAAATGCCACCAGCGAGGCGACCTCTTCGGGTTTGCCCCACCGGCGGATCGGTATCTCCTTGAGAATCCTGGAGCGCAACTCGTCACTGGAATCGATCGTCATGTCGGTCTCAATAAAGCCTGGAACCACGACATTCGAGGTGATGTCAAATTGGGCAAGCTCGCGCGCGAGCGACTTTGTCATTCCAATGAGGGCCGCTTTGGTAGCGCCATAAACGCTATCGCCGGGGTAGCCTGTCACGCCGATCACGGAAGACATGTTGACGATACGGCCCCATCCCTGCTTTTTCATGAGCGGAACCGCGACGCCGGTTACGTATAACGCGCCCTTGACGTTTGTGGCTATCATCCATTCGAGTTTGTCGGGCAAGAGTTCCTCAATTCGCGCGCCACGCCAGACTCCGGCGTTATTGACCACAATATCAAGCCGGCCAAATTCACGGGCCGTCTCATTCACCAGCCAGACGCACTGCTCTGGAACACCGACATCCGCCTTCAGCGAAACGGCGCGCCTGCCAAGCGATTCGATCTCGCTTACGACCTCGAGCGCCGAATCCTCCCGCACCCTGTAATTGACCGCGACATCGCACCCTTTGCGGGCAAGTTCGATTGCGATGGCCCTTCCGATGCCACGCGAAGCGCCCGTTACAAGCGCTACTCTGCCTGTTAGATCATCCATGCTGGCCCTCCACACGTTATGCAACTGGGGTCAGGTCTGGATAGTTGCATTTTTTCTATTTACTGTTCCGAAAATAACCTCCGTTCAGGCTACCACTATACCCCTTCTCCCACCCCACGCGCTTCGCGCGCGGTGACCCCGGGGCGAAGGGGTTCTGGTCTCCTCCCCCGCAGACGGCTGATGAATACACGACGGGGCACGTCTACGCTAAAGCGGTAGACGTTGCCAGACCCATTACTCGACGCGTGACACAGGCATTCTTGCCTGTGGAAGGTGACATCAATTTTCATCTTAGTGCCCCTTTCCATAAATACGGTAACGTACCGAGAGCGTCGATGCGCCGTTCCTTAAAAGACCGCGCGACCGAGTCGTACTCGGTGAGTACGGCGAGGAAGCGGAACGCAGTAGGCGCGGATGCAGCGGCGTTCGCTTGCAAGTATTTATAGAATGGGGCACTTAGGTGGTGGCGTGTCCGCACGCCATGGAGGACTGACCCCAGTTGCATCCTAACATTATGTTAGAATACTGGAAATCTCGTAAAGATGGAATTATATGGCAAACAAACGTATCGAACTCGAACAGTACAGGCACTATGTCAACCTCATCGAAGAAGCGCCCAACCGAAAGGTTGTGCAAAAGGGGTTGCTCATTTGCGTGGTCGTCATGACGTTGCTCGCGGTGGGAATGTTTTTTCTTGGCTCAATGTCAATCAATCTCGCCTCGAACCCGCGCAATATCACCGAAAAGCCTCAGCCAAAAGCGCCTGCCGGCGCCACGCCTGGCAATCAGACCATGCCTAACGGCCAGAACATACCAGTGCAGCAGGGCATGCCGTCGCCGTCCGGGAACCCGACACCTGTGCCAAACCAGAGTCCTTCGCCAACCCCGGCGCCAGGCGGGCAAGGGATGGCGCCCTCTGGCGTGTCAGATCTCATAAGCGATACGACAAATGCGGGTATGCCGTCAGGCGCTGGTGAAGGCGACCTTCTTGCGCAAGCGCAGCCAACCCCGGCGCCAGCCAATGCCCCTGTAATGAACATTCCGCCCGGATCCGAAACGGCTGTTCCCGCCGGAACATCTCCATCGAAAACCTCCACCAAGGACAAAGATAAGAAGAAAGCAAAAAAGCCTTTGAGCCAGGAAACAAAAGGCGTTGGTAGCCTGTCGAAGCTCACAAACAGCGTGAGCGGGCGCGGGCTCCAGATATACCTGCTTCTGCACGTGATCGCGCTGATAACGCTCATGTATGTCGCCGTTAAGCGCGTGCGCGTCGAAGGGAAGTCAAAGTGAAAGCGAACGTCATACTCTTCGAAATCATGACATTCATACTTTTTTTAGTGTTCTACCGAGCCTCTTCCCGCGCGATGGGAAAGAGACGCAACAGGACGTTCTTCGCGGGAGCGGTGTTGTTCTCTCTCGCCATCCAGACCGCCGCCGTTCTGGGCGGAATCATGAACTTCTACTGGTACTCGATAAACCACTACTACAAGAGCTATCCGCTCGGTGGTTACACGGTATGGCTCGGAGTAACGCCGCTGGCCGCATGCCTGCTGTGGTATATGGTGACGGCCATCTCTCAGATGGTTTCCACCGCTATTGCGCGGGAAGCGAAGCTGATATCGCGCTCGGCGTTCGCGGGCGCTATCGCCGTCGGTTTCTACACACTCATCGAGCCTGTCGCTGTGACCAATCACTGGTGGACGTGGAACCTCAGGAGCTTTTACGTCATAGACATCCCGCTCGTAGCCCTGTTCGCCGTGTTCGGCTCAGTGTTCCTCTTTAACATGACATACGGCATGACCGTGCTCGAGCCGGAAGGCCACAAGTTCCTGAAACGCTTCGAGGGCAGGATCATCAATCGTCTTCTGTTCAAGAGCGACAAGCACGCGAATTACATCACCTTCGACCAGATTCAGCGTTTGTTCTTTTTCAGGCTGTTCCTGGCGCTCGTGGCGTTTTCCGCGTTCATCGCGCCCGTGATTGTCATCTTCTGGGCAATCGCAAACCGCGGGCAGATCCCACCTGGCTGGTAACCGCCGGCATACCCCCATCTCTCTTTCCCGCATGTCGTACACCCGATATATAATCGGTTTTAGGAGGTGGTCGGCTCGCCCGAATCCAAACGTTACGTCGAAGTCATTATCGATACCGCGGTCAGAGACCTGGATCGTCCGTTCACGTACGAGCTGCCCGCTGAAATATCCGCCGGCGTGCAGGTTGGATCGATGGCGCTGGTTCCTTTCAACAACCGCCTCTCCCTGGGCTACGTTGTCGGGTTCCCGCCGCGAAGCGACCTGTCACGCATAAAGAGCGTTTCACGCATCGTGGACGAGCCACCCCTGTTTGACTTCGACAGCATGAGGCTCTGCAAATGGATAGCTTCCCACTACCTCTGCCCGCTCTCGCGGTCGTTCCACCTCGTCGTTCCCCCCGGGCGCAGCAGAAAGGTCAAGCAACTCGTGTCGCTTGCCGTGCGTGCCCGCGACGCACTCATTGCGGTCGCGGGAGATGATGCCGCGGTCAAGGTGGTCAACGAGCTGAACTCGGCCGGTGAGCTCGACATCGACGCGCTCAAAAAACTCATTGGCGCTGGTCCCGCCGTGACAGGCGTAAAATCAATGGAAGAAAAGAGCCTCGTGAAAAGACGATTCGCTCTTACGCGGCCCGCGGCCAACGCAAGAACCCGGCTCGTCGTCCACGCGACGCCTGTAGCAAGCGACTGGAATGCGATCAATAAGCTGCCGGGTCGCCAGCGTGAAATAGTGGACGAGTTGATCGCGCGTGGCGGCGTCGAGTTTCAAAGCGACCTGCTTCAAAGCGTGGGCGCGAGTCACGCGAGTCTCAAGTCGCTCGCAAAGAAAGGCGTGCTCGAGATCGCGGGCGAGGAAGTGCTCCGACAGCCGTGGCTGGGCGCCTCATCCGGCGGCGCTGTGCGCCATAAGCCCAACGCGCGCCAGCAAGCGGCTATTGATCGCGTTTCCACCGTTATAGAAGAGGGCCGCCACAAGGTGTTTCTCCTCGAGGGCGTGACCGGCTCAGGCAAGACAGAGGTTTACATCCACTCGATCGAGAAAGCGCTCGAGAAAGGCAAGCAGGCTATCGTCCTCGTCCCGGAGATATCGCTCACGCCGCAAACGGTAGAGCGGTTCGAGTCTCGCTTTCCAGGCGATGTAGCCGTCCTTCACAGCAGGCTTGGGCCCGGCGAGCGTTTCGACCAGTGGCGCGGAGCGCGCGATGGCCGCTACCGCGTCGTGGTGGGAGCGAGGTCCGCACTGTTCGCGCCTCTGGCAAACATAGGGCTCATCGTCATTGACGAAGAGCACGAGCCCTCCTACAAGAGCGACACGTCTCCGCGGTACAACGCCAGGGACGTTGCCGTGGTTCGCGCGCGGATGGCCGGGGCCGTTGTAATACTTGGCAGCGCGACGCCGTGTTTAGAGTCTGTCGAGCGAGCAAGGGCCGGATTGTATGAGCGCCTCGAACTGCCAAAGCGGATCGACAACAGACCGCTGCCGGAGGTCGAGATCGTGGACATGCGCGAGACGGGTGGCGCGGGAGAGGTTCCACTGCTGTCACGGCGCATGCTCGACGCGCTCTCGCGCGCGGTCGAGGCCGGCGACCAGGCTATCCTGTTCCTCAACCGGAGAGGGTTCTCCAACTACATGCAGTGCCGGGCTTGCGGCCAGATCATGGGGTGCGACGATTGCGAGGTCAGCCTTTGCTATCACAGCAGGGGCAACATGATGCTCTGCCACCACTGCGGCATGAGGCGAAACGTTCCTCCTGCATGCCCGAGTTGCGGCGGCGGGCCGATGAAGCAGTTTGGCGCGGGCACGCAAAAGGTCGAGGAAGAACTCATGAAACACGTGCCGGGTGTCACCTGCATACGGATGGACGCCGATTCCACGACGACCAAAGACGCGCACTGGCGCCTGCTGGGCAAGTTCCGCGCCGGCGAGGCGCAGGTGCTCATCGGCACCCAGATGATAGCGAAGGGGCTCGACATCCCGAGCGTAACATTCGTAGGAGTCATCAACGCCGACACGGCTCTGGCTCTTCCCGACTTCAGAGCGAGCGAGCGGACGTATCAACTCCTGACTCAGGTCAGCGGAAGGGCCGGGCGCGGTTTGAGACCGGGGCTGGTCGTGATCCAGACGTTCAATCCCGATCACCCGACCATAAAAGCTATGACCGGCGGAACCGGGACGTTCATAGAAGCCGAGCTCGAATCGCGCTCGCGCGCCAACTATCCGCCGTTCGTGGATCTCGTCAACGTGATGGTGACATCTCCCGAGATAGCCGCCGCTTCGCGCTCGGCGGAACGCATGCGTCACATACTCGACACCGACCTCGACGGAACCGGCGCAATTATTCTGGGTCCCGCGCCCGCTCCCCTCTCGCGGCTTCGTGGCCTCTACCGGTGGCACATCCTCGTGAAGTCAGCCGACCTGGACAAAATCTCCGACAGACTCATCACCGCGGTGGGCCGGTTCTACGATTACTCGCGAACTTTCCCGCCCGGCAAGAGCGTGAAAGTCTCACTGGACGTCGATCCGGTCAGCCTCCTGTAACTTGAAACGCAACACAGGGGTCAGACCCCTTTGTTGCGTTTGACTGCTCATCCTTCAGGCGGAACCAGTTTTTCCATCTCTTCGACAAGTCGCGGGATGTCGTTCTTGACCGTGAACCAGACCTCCTCGAGATCTACTCTGAAGTACTCATGAATGAGACTGTTGCGCATCCCAGTGATCTCATGCCACGGCACCCGCGAGTTCGCCCGTTTTGCCTCCTCTGAAAGCCGACCTGCCGCTTCTCCAATAACCTCAAGAGCGCGGACAACAGCATCCTGGTGAAGACCGCTCTTTTCGAATGCGGGGAAATCAAGATCGCCGAGGTAGGACACAGCATCTCGAGCAGCGAGAAGGATGTCGAGGAAAAGAGCTTCATCCCGTGACATAGATCGTCTCCAGGGAGCTCAGTACTTCACGCTTGCGGATATAGTTACGGCTAGACTCGACGGATTTGCGATCGATGAGATCCACATCCCTGCCGAGCATCTCCTCAAGCTCATCCCGCATCCTAACGAGGTCGAAAAGGGAGCGACTCGACCCTGGCTTGAAGGCAACAAGCACGTCTATGTCACTCGACTGCGTGAAACAATCGGAAAGGACCGAGCCAAAAAGAGATATCTCTTCGATTTTCCACTTCCGCGCGAATTCCGCAAGTTTCTGTGGGGGTACACTGATGCTTGCTTTTTTATCCATCCTGACTCCTCGCCTCCATCTCATCCCTCGAGACAGTTACCCGAGGGTCAATATCCGATGTCTGCTCACCTGCATATGAGAATAGAATAGTGGATCTGTTATCGCATCACCACAAGACAGCCACCCAGGTCGCTCTCTTGAGCCGCGTCTGAGTGCACGATTCCGCCTGGCAGCCTGGGAAACTGGTCCCTCAAGCGGGGCCGCAACGGGAAAATCCGCAGGATCGGCAGATGGCGCAACCACCCTCGAGTTCCATGCCCGCTCCGCACTCAGAGCACCTGACGCTTCCAGACGCGAACGCGCTGGCGCCATTCGTGTCTTCTCCAGCGCAAGCCGCCAGGTACTTCTCTATCGATCTGCCGATAGCGTCCGGGCAGGAAAGCACCTCGGCGTGCTTGTTGCGTATGGATGACATGCAGCGTATTCCTTTTAACTGATCAAGTATCTCTGATATGTCTATCCCCGCCCGAAGCCCGAGCGAAACAAGCCGGCTTGTCGCCTCTGACTGAGACGGACAACCACCGGCCCGCCCGAGAGCGGTGAACACTTCGCATATCCCCATGGAGTCCGCGTTCACGGTTACATAAAGGTTGCCGCAACCGATGCGCACCTTCTCAGTCGTGCCCGCGGTGACCCTCTGTCGCTCGCGCGCTTTCAACCCCGTCCCGGGCGCGGGCTCAGAGTGCCCGCGGTACAGAACCTGGCTGGGTCTGCTTCCGTCCCTGTATATCGTCAAGCCCTTGCATCCCATCTCATAGGCAAGCGTGTACAGCTCGACAACATCCTCAACCCCGGCATCCTCTGGAAGATTGACCGTCTTGCTCACAGCGTTGTCTGTGTGCTCCTGGAAAGCCGCCTGCATCCTGACGTGCCACACGGGAGACACCTCGTGAGCGCTGATAAAAACACGGGCGAGATTCTCGGGCATTCCTTCGATTCCCCTGAGGCAACCGGCGACCGCGATCTTTTCAACCAGCCCCTCGTCGGAAAGCCCGTGCCGCACCGCGCTCGCGAGAAACTCCGGATGAACCTCGAGAAGCCTCTCGCCGTCCAGCACCCGGCGCTCGTAAGCCACGGCAAACAGTGGCTCGATGCCGCTCGAACACCCGGCGATGATGCTGATGGAACCGGTCGGCGCGATCGTAGTGGTGGTAGCGTTGCGCAATAACGGCATCCCGTCGCGGGCGTATACGCTGCCGTCGAAGTTGGGGAACGGCCCACGCTCGGCGGCGAGCTCACTCGACGCCTCCCGCGCGCCGCGCGAGACTCTTGACATGACTTGACTCGCCAGCGCGAGCCCGTCATCGGAGTCATAAGGAACCCCGAGCTTGATGAGCATGTCCGCAAAACCCATCACGCCAAGACCTATCTTGCGGTTGGAGAGCGTGACCTCCCTTATCCGCGGAAGCGGGTACTTGCTGACGTCTATCACGTTGTCCAGAAAATGAACCGCCTCCCGAACGACCCTGTCGAGCTTTCCCCAATCGACCTCCGTTCCTCCGCTCTCATCTCGAACCATCAGGCCGAGATTGACGCTGCCGAGGTTGCATGATTCGTACGGCAGGAGCGGCTGCTCGCCGCACGGGTTCGTGCTCTCGATCTCTCCCAGCAAAGGGGTGGGATTCTTCTCGTTCATGCGGTTCAGAAATACGATCCCCGGCTCTCCCGTCGCCCAGGCGGTCGCGGCTATCTCGTCGAACACCTCTGCCGCGTCGCGCTGGCCCACGACAAGGCCCGTGCTCGGATTCACGAGATCGTACGCGTCACCGAGCGACAGCGCGTCCATGAACTCTCGAGTCAGCGCTACGGATAAGTTGAAGTTATTCAGCAGGTGAAACTCATCTTTTGCGTGGATGAAATCGAGTATGTCGGGGTGATCCACCGCGAGGATTCCCATGTTCGCGCCGCGTCGCGCGCCACCCTGCTTTACCGTCTGGGTCGCCGCGTCAAAAACAGTCATGAACGATACCGGGCCCGAAGCTATGCCTCTGGTCGATTTCACCACGTCATTGCGGGGACGCAGTCTCGAGAAACTAAAACCCGTGCCTCCGCCCGACTTGTGGATGAGCGCCATGTTTTTGACCGCCTCGAAGATGCCCTCCATGCTGTCATCGACAGGCAGCACAAAACATGCCGCGAGCTGTCCCATGTCGCGCCCCGCGTTCATCAATGTGGGCGAATTGGGAAGAAACTCGAGCGAGGTCATCATCTCAAGGAATGTGGCGCTTGCCCTCTGTGCGCCCTTCACCCCGCGAAATGGTTCATCAGCGCCGGCAATGGCAGCGGCAACCCGCTCGAACATCTCCAATGGCGTCTCGACAAGCCGGCCTTCGGCGTCTTTCGCCAGATATCGCTTTTCAAGCACTTTTTCAGCGTTCGGAGAAATATTCAACTTTACCACCGCTATAGTTTCACTTGCCGCGTTAGCCAGAGGGATATCGCAATTAAAGTATAAACCTTCCCGCCCACACAAAAAAACGGCTTGCGTCTATTGCTTTAGCGGTAGACGGAAAGGTAGAC
>PHEX01000034.1 GCA_002843005.1 Candidatus Anoxymicrobium japonicum
ACAATCCCGCAAATGTCATGTTGCTTATGCGAGCGCATTACGGAAAGTCCGCAAAGGCGGAGATTCTCACCTACCTTCTTGCGGGACAGCCAGCAAGCTCTTACCAGATCGCGCGGATGACAGGCTACAACCAATCGACTGTCTATCGAGAGCTTGCGGCAATGTCTGCAGGCGGACTTGTTATGCGGGAAGGAAGGGGGAAGAGCACGCAATTTTGGCTTGATCGTGACAGGCTCGCATACTCTCTGTGGTCCACAGAATCGAGAAATGTTCCTGTCTTCCTCAATTGGGCAGACATTTTTCGAGCGTTCGAATACGCTATGGCGACGCTAAATGAGATTGCCACAAAAAAGTCCGGCAACGTCCTCAAGGTAGAAGCTTGTATCGACCTTTCAGAAAGGATTGTGCCCCTGATAAGAGGCGCCGGCGAGCCTCTCAAGAAAGTGGCTGCGCCTGACCCCGTGAAGTTGAAAAGACCGGGAGGGGAAGACGAGATTATCTCTTTTATCGAGAAAGCGCTGAGCGTAGCGCAAGACGCTATTCATGGAAGTTGAGAAGGGGGAAAGTGACTGACGCCCTACTCCGCGAGCCTTTTCTTGAGCTCTTCTATGCGGGCTACGGGAGTCGGATCCTGCCCTATCGCCAGCGCGAGGTACACGCTCACGTAGTCGCCGAAACTGATGAGGTCGAGCAACTTCTCCGTGGTGTTCGCGCCACGGGCGCAGACCCGGGTTATAAGGCCCACCGATCCCTCGAGCAGATCGAGCGTGATCTTCACACGCTTCTCGATGCGGTCGTATAGCGCCGGCTCGCCCAGCACTACCAGATGGCACTTTGCGCAAACGTCCTGGAAGTTCTGCCAGCCTACGGTTTCGTTATGGTTGAGCTCCGGGAAGCAGTTGTAAAAGGAGGGGATCTTCGCCATCTCGTTGAACTGCGCCTTCCACCGTTGCGCGGCGACCGACAGGTAACCCTCGGCGCCGTACACCACCGGCAGGTAACCCGGCATCTCCTTCGCAAGGCGCTTCGCCGGGTTGTCGGCTGTGCTCGAGGTGGGACCGTACTCCAGGCCCCTTTTCTCCAGCATCGGCACGGCGCGTGTGAGTTCATCCACGACGCCTTTGACCATGCCCATCCGCTCGAGAGCGCACATGATAGGCACAAAAAGGTAGCCGAGCGAGGCGCGCGGCTGCATCCCTGCCGGGATGCGGAATAACGGGATGCCATGCTTCTCGGCGATTTCGGCCAGCTTTCCCCCGCTGGATACCGCGATGACCGTCGCGCGACGCTCGAGCGCCTGGCGAAGCACTTCCAGGGTCTCCTCCGTGTTGCCGGAGTATGAGACGGCAAACACCAGGCTGTCGGAATCAATGAACGACGGCAGCCGGTATCCCTTTACCGTGACCACCGGCAGCCGCAGACCACCCTCCTCCGCGAGGGTCGCTGCCACGTCGCCCGAGATGCCTGATCCGCCCATTCCAAGCACAGCCACCGTTCTCGGGTTCTGAACCTGTGGAAGCGCGATGTCGGAGTGTCCGATCTCCAGAGCCTCAGAGACCTGCTCGCTGAAACCATCCAGCACTCCAAGTATCCCGGAGGCATCCACTGTGGCAAGTTCCCCAATATTATCGATATCTACCTTTGACTCCACGTTCAACTCCTTTGTCAGGGGTCAGGCACCGTCTACCGCTTTAGCGGTAGACGGCGCCTGACCCCTACTGCGGCGCAACCGTGTTGATTAACTCGATGCCATCGTCCACGAGTCCGGCGACCTCCTGTTGCGAACCCGCCTCCGCGTACACCCGCACGACGGGCTCGGTGCCAGACACGCGAAGCATGAGCCATGAGGAGTCTTCCCTGTGGAACTTCAAGCCATCGAGCTTCTCGACGTTTGTGACCTTCAAACCGCCTATTGATACTGGCTCAAGGTCGGAGAGGCTCACGAGCAACGCTTCCTTGTGCGCGCGTGTCAGCTCGATGTCGCGACGCAGGAACACGAAGCTCCGTCCAAGTTCGTCCATCAGCTCGTCGACGAGCTGTCCCAGCGTCTTGCCGTTTGTGGCCATGATCTCGATGAGCATCAGGCCTATCAGGATACCGTCACGCTCCGGGATGTAGTTCTTCATCCCGGTGCCGCCGCTCTCCTCGCCGCCAACGAGGACATCCTTCTCCAGCATCAGGTCCGCGATATGCTTGAAGCCGACCGGCGTCACGTGAAGCTTGCGTCCGTACCTGTCACAAAGCATGTCGATCATGGTCGTCGTCGAGACGGTCTTTACCACGTCGCCCGACCATTTCCGGATCTCCACCAGATGCTTGAGCAAGAGCGCCAGCACCATGTGGCTGCTGATGAACCTCCCGGTGGCGTCGATGGCGGTAACCCTGTCGGCGTCTCCGTCCACGGCGATGCCAACGTGATACCCTCCGCCCGTGACGGCGTCGCGCAGGTCATTGAGGTTATCGCCGATAGGCTCCGGCATCAAGCCGGGGAACAACGGGTTGTGCATCCCATGTATCTGGGCGCACTCCATGCCGAGCCGCTCGAGGGCTTTCGGCAAGAGGCCCTGTCCCGCGCCCCACATCGGGTCGAACATCACCTTGAACTGCCGGGCGGGAAACACGTCCTTGTTCACAAGAGAAACGACTGTATCCAGGTAATTCTGGATGGGGTCGAAAAAGTCGACTTTTCCGGGATCGATGATGTCGACGGAAAGCGCGTCCGGCCTCGGTGGAGGATCCTTTTCCACTTCGCGAAGCCGCGCTTCTATCTCCGCCATGATATCCATCGTAGCCGAGCCGCCATAAGGCCCCTTGAACTTGACGCCGTTGAAGCGCGCCGGGTTGTGGCTGGCCGTGATCATTATGGCGCCGCGGGCGGACAACTGTTTTGTCGCAAGGGACATAGAGGGGGTCGAGGTGAAACGCTCCGATATGAGAACCCTAACGCCGTGCTCTTTCGCCGCCGCCGCGCAGAGCCGGGCGAACATGTCCGAACCAAAGCGCGTGTCGTAGCCGATGAGCAACAACGGGTCGTCGCCACCTGCGCTGTCGCGCGTGTATCGCGCAATGGCGCACGCTACCTTCCATACGTTGTCGCAGTTGAAATCGTCGGCGATGACACCGCGCCAGCCATCTGTGCCGAACTTGATCATAACGCCATCCTCTGCCATCATACCCGCTCGCGCCAGTAGTTGAGCAGATCCTCGAGTGTCTTCTCGAGCGGTATCTCAGGTTTCCAACCGGTAAGATCAAAGAACTTCGTTGTGTCGGCGAGCAGTATCTGAACGTCCGAGGGCCGCATCCTCTCGGGGTCCTTTAACGTCTCAATCTTTATGTCGCTGAAGGACAGCAGGATGTCGAGCATCTTTTTAATTGTCACGTCCGTTCCGGAACCAAGGTTGTACACTTCACCGACTTCGCCACGCTCGAGCGCGAGCCAGTACGCCTTGACCATGTCGCGGACGTCCGTGAAGTCGCGCCTCGCGTCGAGGTTCCCCACCTTGATGACCGGCTCGACCTTTCCCTTCTCAATAGTCGCGATCTGACGCGAGAAGTTGCTGGACACAAAGACGTCACCGCGCCTGGGGCCCGTGTGGTTGAAAGCGCGCGTCCTTACAACGTAAAGCCCGTAGCTCATGTGATACTGGTACCCAAGGAGATCCTGTCCGACCTTGCTGACCCCGTACGGGCTGAGCGGCCGCAACGGGTTCGTCTCCTTGATCGGGATCTCATCGGCAAATACCATGCCGTACTCCTCACTGGAGCCGGCCAGTTGGATGCGGGTGCTGTCAACAAGGTGGAGTTCGCGCATGGCCTCAAAGAGGTTGATCTCACTGACCATGTTTGTGCAGATGGTCTCCACGGGCGCCTTCCACGATGTCGGAACATAACTCTGCGCGGCGAGATGAAAGATATAGTCAGGCTTTACCTGCGCCAGGCAGTGCCGAACCGCAACTGAATCCTTGAGGTCGCAATCCATCAGAGTTATGTCGTCAGTGATGCCTTCCACGTTGTCCATGCGGCTGCGCCAGCGCACCGTACCGAACACCTCGACATCTCCTCTCGCAAGGCAATACTCCGCGAGATGGCTGCCCACAAACCCGGTTATTCCAGTTATCAAGACTTTCAACTAGCACCTCCATGTAAAACGCAACACTTGGGGTCAGGCCTCAACGCAACACCTGCATCTCAAAACGCAACACTTGGGGTCAGGCCCCAACGCAACACCAACGCAACACCTGCATCTCAAAACTTGATCTTTCCGGCCTCGATCACCACACTGGGCCAGACTCTAATGCCTCTGCGGAACTCATTTTCGCCACCGGAGACGATATTATCGCCCAGAACCGAGCAGTCCGCAACATGGCAGTCAGGGCCCAGGACGGCGCCACGGCCCACTATGCTCTGCTCCACCACAGTCCCTTTGCCGATGGTAGCGCCATCCATCACTATCGACCGTTCAACTATCGCGCCGGGCTCTATCGTCACCCCGTTGCCGATGCACGTCTCGCCCAGCACTTTCGCCTTCGAACCGATGTTCACGGCGTCGCCGATGAGGACAGGGCCGTGCACTCGCGCGCCGGAGTCGATCCGCGCGCCTTCGCCGACGCGGATGTTTTCGCCACGCGCCACACCCTTCATCTCGACGTCGATTTCGCCGTTCAGGATATCGTGGTGCGCCGCCAGGTACTTCTCCGGCGTCCCGAGGTCGAGCCAGTAGCAGTCGGACGGAAATCCGAACAACGCCTCTCCTTGCTCGAGCAGGTCGGGAAACAACTGCCGCTCGAAGGAGTAGTTCACTCCATGCGGGACCTGGTCGAGCACCGCCGGGTCAATCACATACGTTCCCGCGTTGATCATGTTCGTGACAACCTGGTCCCAGGATGGCTTCTCGAGAAACTCTGAGACGCGGCCGTTCTCGTCCAGCGGGACAAGCCCGTAGGCGGTCGGATCCTCAACAGGAGTCAAGGTTATCGTCACGCAAGCCCTTTTGCGGTTGTGATAATCGAGTAGCGCCTGGATATCGAGATCGGTCAAAATGTCGCCGTTGCAGACGATGACCGGCTCTCCTCCCAGATGCTCTCGCACATTCCTGATCGCGCCGCACGTTCCAAGAGGCTCCTCCTCCATCACGTGGACAAGCTTCATGCCCAGCCTCGATCCGTCCCCAAAATACTCGTCAAACGCCGATGGCATGTAGCCCGTCGAGAGCACAACCTCTTCTACCCCGTACTTCTTGAGGTGCAAAAGTTCGATTTCCAGAAACGGCACGTTGACCAGTGGAAGCATTGGCTTCGGCGTGGTTATAGTGAGCGGCCTCAATCGCGTGCCAAACCCGCCCACGAGCATCGCTGCCTTCAAGTTATTCACACCCTCCCTTTAATGCAAAAAGGTGTCAGACCCCTTTTTGCACGCGATTCCGCCAGTAATCGAGCGTATCCTCGAGCGTCGTTTCGAACTCTATAGCGGGTTCCCAGCCGGTTTCCTTGCGCAATCTGGTGTTGTCTCCCAGCAACACCGGTATATCGCTGGGCCTCCGTCGGCTTGGATCCCGCCGTACTTCTATCTCAGCGCCCGAAATATCAAGCAGCATCTCCAGCACTTGAGAAGCGGGACGCGCTCTCCCACTGCAGACGTTGTAAGCGGCGCCCGCGTTTCCCTTTTCCATGATGGCGCGGTACGCCCGCACTGTGTCACGCACGTCCATGAAATCCCGCTTCGCCTCGAGGTTGCCGGCCATGAGCACCGGCTCGCGCGCTCCCACCTCGATCTCGGCGATCTGGCGCGCGAACGAGGACACCACGAAGTTGGAAGACTGCCTGGGCCCACACTGGTTGAAGCCTCTTGTGACGAGCACGCGCCAGGTAAACGCTTCGTGGTACATGAACCCGAGCGCCTCCTGTGCCACCTTGCTGACGGCGTAATGACTGCACGGGTTAAGTGGAGCGCTCTCAACTATCGGCATTTCTTCTGGAGACACCTTGCCGTACTCCTCGCTCGAGCACGTTATGAGCACCGAAGGCTCGAGCCCGAGCTTGCGCGCCGCTTCCATGAGGTTGACCTGTCCCAGGACGTTAACCTTGTATGTGGCCCACGGATCCTCCCAGGAAAGCGCCACGGATGGCACCGCCGCAAGGTGAAAGATAGAGTCGGGGCGCTTCTCGTCGAGAAGATGCAGCACCTGCTCGCACTCCGTGATGTCCATAACCATGTAATCGAGCAGGTTCGCGTTCACGGAGGGCGCTTCCTTCAGTCCAATCCCGATTATTTCACAACCGCGCTCCCGCGCGAGCTCTTCAATCAAATGCGAGGCGACAAATCCGTCCGCCCCCGTGATCAGCACTCGTTCCATCACTGCCTCCCGGGCATTATCACCTTTGCGACGCCTCGTATGCGGTAGCAGGCGTTGAGCGCCATTATCAGCGTGAGCCGAACCGCTATCCCGCACCCTACCGCCACATTGACTGTCCGCCGCATCGGACCGTCGTAACTCTTGCGGTGAAAGCGTAGCATACCGCGATGATGGTGAAACACCATCCGAGCCGGCGTCGCGCCGCTGCTCATCCCGATGTGATGAAAGACCTCCGCGCTCGGAACGTAGCCGACGCTCCACCCCGCCCTCCACATTCGCCAGCACAGATCCACGTCCTCCACATACATAAAGTATTTTTCATCGAAGCCCCCGATTTCTTCCAGGGCCTCACGCCTTATCGCCATGAAAGCGCCGGAGACCCAATCCACGTTAGACTCGCGCTCGTGATCCCAGTTGATCTTCTTGTACCGCGCCGAGCACGTGTTTTCATCGCGGATGAGGCCCAGAAAACCGTGGACAAACGCGGTCTTGATCGACGGGAACTCGCGGCACGAGTACTGCAGGCTTCCATCGCTGTTGCGCAACATCGGCGCGGCAATGGCGGCCTTCGGGTTGCGCTCCAGATAGCCGATTACTTCAGTCACGGCGTTGGCCGAAAGCGCGGTGTCGCTGTTCAGTATGAGCACGTACGGCTCACGGGTAGCGTTGATGCCCTGGTTGCACGCGCGGGCGTAACCCGCGTTCGAGCTGTTCCAGATCAGATCGACGCCGGGAAACTCGCGGAGAACCATCTGTGGGGCGCCGTCATCCGAACCGTTGTCAACCACCCACACAGAAATGCCACCCGCGAACTCAGACGCGAATATCGTCTCGATGCACTCCCGCAAGAGTTCTGACGTGTTCCTGTTTATGACTACGGCGGCGACAGCGTTCAAGTTTTCTCATCCCTCATCGGAGATCATCTCGCCGCGATTCAGCAGGTGCCTCTTCAGCCATGCTTTGTAATCAAACGGCTCGAACATGCGCTCGATATCTCGCGCCGACACCAGCCTGCGGGATTGTATCACGCGCCGTTTGCGAATCATGGATGGAATAAGTCTGACCACATCGACAAGACCCAGAAGCGCGCGAGGGCACCGTACAAGCAGCGCGCCTCCTTTGAGTATCTCAGTCACGACGATGCCGGGGAGGTTCCGCAACACGTAACGCGCCGAGTCGTTCTTCATCATCATGAGATATCGATTCTTGTAGTTGTGCGTTTCTACAAGCACTGATTTCCTGTAGCCGGTCCCGCCGCGTCGGTGATAACCTATGGCGCGCGGCTCGAACACGCACTTCCAGCCACGCATCTGAGCGCGCCAGTCGATATCCATGTCTTCCCAGAACGCGAAGAAATCCTCGTCGAAGTACTCGCCGTCCACCGCCACATCATCGAGCATCTCCCGCGAGTACAACGCCGCCGCCCCGCAAACGCCCCATATCTCAGCCGGTTCCAAGAACGCGCTCTCCACGCGCTTTCCCTCCCCGAGATTCTCCGCGAGGCGGTTGCGAAACATGACATGCCCGACCGTGTCTACTATGCCGTCCCGAGCGAACGGCGGGAAGCGCAGCAGCTTGCCGCTCACGCTCCCAACGCCGGGTTTTTCGAGGGCCTCCGCCAGAGCGCTGATAAACGATGGCTCGAGCGCGACATCGGGATTGAGTGACATGACATGCTCACCGCCCGTGGCGCGGATTCCCTGGTTGAGCGCGGGGCTGAAGCCGATATTGGAATCATTCTCTAACAAACGTGGCGAAGCGGGCGAGACCCGCGCCATGCCTGATTGCTTCTTTACCCAGGCGCGCAACCACTCGCGCGAGCCGTCCGATGAAGCGTTGTCCACTATCACAAGCTCGATGTCCGGGTACTCCTGGGCGACGACCGATTCGAGGCACACGGGCAGATCCTCGAGTCCATTGAAGTTGATTACAATTACCGAGACGGTCTTCATCTCGCGGCTCCCCACTTAATTTTGGGGTCAGGTCTTTTTTTTAAAGTCGATCGTCCGTCCAGAGGAGTCAGGCGCCGTCTACCTTTACTGCGTAGACGGTGCCTGACCCCAAAGTTAAGTCACTTGATGACACGCGCCGCAGGTTTCAGGCTCTTCTCCGTTTTGGCGCTGCTGGATTTCAGGCCCTGGGACGTGATGGCTACGCCAATGACGATGAACACCAGACCCACCCACGCTATCGCCTTGACGTTCTCGTTGAACACGAACTTTGAGTAGATGACAACCATCACGTAGCCGACCGCGACTATCGGATATGCGACGCTGAGCGCCACCCTGGAGAGAACCACAAGCCAGAAGAGCGCCGAAACGGCATACAAAACGATGCCCAGAATAGCCCACGGGCCTTCCTTCGCAACCCTCTTGATGAGCGTTGCCGGATGGCCGAAATCCTTGAACTCCAGCGGCGCCTTGCCGTCATGGGTAACACTGTTCATGCCAGCTTTCATCGTCAGTTGCCCGCCAACGGCGAGTCCGATGCTGATTGCAAGGAGCAACACGTTAATGACCGTCTTTGACATCGAAACTCCTTTTCTAGTTTACGAACCGATATTTGACGAGCGCCCAGAGAGCGGCTATCCCGTCGCGCCACGTGATTTTCTTGCCCTCTGAATATTCGCGCCCGGCGTAGGAAATTGGCACTTCGTATATGCGTATCTTCTTTTTCAAAATCTTGGCGGTAATCTCCGCCTCAAAGTCAAACCTGTTCGACTTGATCACAATGCCATCGAGCGCGGGGCGCCAGAACAGCTTGTAGCACGTCTCCATATCGGAGATTGTCGTGTTGTAGAGGACGTTGGTTACCAGAGAGAGAAACTTGTTGCCCAACAGGTGCCAGAAGAGCATGTCGCGGTGCTCTCCCGTGAACCGCGATCCGTAAACGACCTCGGCCTTTTTCTTGAGCGCCGGGGCCAGCAACGCGCGGTAGTCGTCAGGGTCATACTCGAGATCCGCGTCCTGGATTATCACAAAGTCGCCAGTCGCCTGTCCCAGCGCGGTTCGCACCGCCGCGCCTTTGCCCCTGTTCGTCTCGTGCCGCATAATCCTGATGGTCGAGTCCTCCTCCATCTTCAAGATGTCGCCGGTTCCGTCGGTGGATCCGTCATCGACCACGATGATCTCTTTGACTATCTCCCCGACATCGACAGCCCGCACCCTGCGCAGGATTTCCTGAATCGTGTTCCTCTCGTTATAAACCGGCACTATGATGGACAGATTCATCTACCAACTCCTTCATACGTGAAGCCAAGTTTGCGCAGGGCCACAGGATCGAGACAGTTCCTGGTGTCCATGATATACGGGCGCCGCATCAGTTTGAGCACACGACCGTAATCGAGCCACTTGAACTCGTCCCACTCGGTCAACAGAACCAGCATATCGGCGCTGTCGGCGACCTCGTACGGATCGCGCGCGAATCGCGCGTTTTCCAACTCTTTCCTCGCGTTGTCCATGGCCTCCGGATCGTATATGGTGACGCGCGCGCCTTTCTCGATAAGCATTTCCACTATGATGACCGCCGGGGATTCGCGCACATCATCGGTGTTCGCCTTGAACGCCAGGCCGAGCGCGCCCACGTTTTTTCCCTTCAATCCACCAGCGCTCCTCTCGATCCTGGCGGCAATTCGCTCCTGTTGCTCCCTGTTGACGTCCAGAACGCCTTCGAGCAAATTGAAGTTGTAGCCACTCTCGCGCGAAATCTGGAGAAGCGCGCGGCAATCCTTTGGGAAACACGAGCCCCCGAACCCGGGGCCCGCCTTGAGAAACTCAAACCCGATGCGCCCGTCGTAGCCCATGCCGAGCGAGACCTCCCTGACGTCGGCGCCGACAGCCTCGCAAAGGCTGGCTATAGCGTTGATATAGGAGACCTTGGTCGCCAGGAACGCGTTGGACGCGTACTTGATCATCTCGGCGCTGGCCGGATCCGTGACCAGAAGCGGGGCGTCGATGCCCCTGTACAGCGCGGTCATTCGCATTGCCGCTTTCTGCGAGTCACTGCCGATGATTATGCGGGCCGGCGTCAGAAAATCCGAAACGGCGGATCCCTCGCGCAGAAACTCCGGGTTTGACACCACGTCGAACTCGTGGCGCTCGGGCATGGATTCCTCGATTATCCTTTGCACTCGCTTCGTGCTGCCGACCGGGACGGTGCTCTTGTTTATCACTACCTTGTAACTATCGATTGCCCGCGCGATCTCGCGCGCGACCTCGTCGACATACGCGAGGTCAGCGCTGCCGTCAGCGTCCGACGGGGTGCCAACCGTTATGAAAATAAACTCACTTGACGCGACGGCGTCGTGAACGCGCGTTGTGAACTTCAGGTTGCCCGACTCGAGATTCCCGCGAACAATGGCCTCGAGTCCGGTTTCATAAATAGGCACATTCCCGCCCGACAGGGCCTCGATCTTTGTCTCATCGTTGTCGGCGCATATTACCGAGTGACCCATGTCGGCCAGACACGACCCTGTGACGAGCCCTACGTAACCTGTTCCTATGATGCAACAATCCATGCAATATCTCACTTGACTTTCATGTCATTAACACAAATTCGTCAGAAGAGCGAACCGTCTTCATCCGTCAACAAAGGCGCCTTGAGGCCGAGCAAGCCGTCGTTGACGGCACTGTTGGCAAGGGCGTCACACTCGGTATTATTCTCTCTGGGAATATATTGTACCTCTACGTCCTGGTACTCATCGAGAAGCGTCCTGACGCGAGCGACAAGAGGCTTGAGCCACTCTTTCTTCACGCGGTAACCGCCGGTAATCTGGTTCGCGACGAGCTGGCTGTCCATGTGCGCCTTTATGCGCCGGTAGCCCAGGGAACGGCTGGCTTCCAGGATCAGGATGAGGGCCCAATACTCCGCCACGTTGTTTGTCACCGTGCCGAGAAAATCACTGATCTCCAAGAGAACCTCGCCGCGAGCGTTCCGCGCCTGAGCGCCCGCGCCCGCCGGGCCGGGATTGCCACGCGAAGCGCCGTCACTGTAGACGTGAAGCCACTCACTCGTCCGTTGCGGCGCCGCGGCTTTCATCCCTGAATCTCGATCAGCTTTCACTTGACTTTACCAGTATCCTGCGACAAAACTCACAGTAAAAAATCCCTTCATTGTGTTGAAACTGATCGATTTGCGACCTCGAGAAGTCGATGTGGCAACCGCCGCAGGTTCTGCTCTGAACAATAGGAACAACCGCCAGGCCCCCCTTATCCCTGAGAAGTTTCTCGTAGTTTTCCCTGACGCTCTCTTCCAGGTTGCGCTTGAGGCTGTCCCTGCGCATCTCGAGCGCGGCAATGTCGCCTTTCCTGTCCGAGAGCACTGAATCGCGGGAGGAGAGCGCCTTGCGCTCTTTTTCCTCGACGTCGGCTACGCGCGCTTTTGAAACGGCAACGTCTTTGCGCAGAGCTTCAATCTCCTCCATCTCCTGGAGATCCTCTGTTTCCATCTCGTCGCACTTCTTGCGCAGCGAGATTATCTCCGCCTGGATCGCGGACAGCTCCTTTGGGTTCATGATGGTGCCGCTAAAGAGCTTCTCCTCTTCCTTTTTCACCTTGGAGGAAAGAAGATCCAGCTCGCCGTCAAGCTTGTGCTGTTTGTGCGTCATCTCCTCCAACCGGGTTTCATTCGCGGAGCGCATCTCACGGGCGTCAATACGCTCCGAGGCAAGCTCGTCCAGTTGATATTTGCGTGGCAGATCCTCGATTTCGCGCTGAATACTTTTTATCTCGGTGTCCAGCCCCTGAATCTCCAGCAACGTCTTTGCCATCGCGTCCGTCCCACTGTCCAACACTATCTTTCCTCCCGATCTTCGTACGGTTCCACTTCCACTCCCCAGCCGGCATCGAGTGACGCGGCGCGCAGCACATCCGCCATCGCGGGCGCGAGCGCTCGCTCGCTCTCTATGTGACCCAGGCATATCAGCGCCATCTCCACCTCGCGGGCCCAAACCAGCGCGCGCCGGCCCGCCTCGCCCGTCATCAGGAGTTCAGCCCCATCGCGCCACGCGCGCTCCACAAGCCCGTCCGCGGAACCAGGCGCCACGGTCACGCGTTTCACTTTTCTTTGCGGGTCGCCTTCCAGAACCGCGCGCTGTGACGCGCTCCAGTCAGCCATGTCTTCTTTGATATCCGACAGCTTTCTCTCTTCTGGCAAGTTGCCTGTACGCCCGAGTCCCCATGGAACGGGCAGGCAGGTGCGATAGATGTCGTACGCCACCTCTTCGTACGGATGCCGGGCGATCATCGCCTCAACCACGCGATCCACCAGAAACGACGGACACACCGTCTCGAGCCTCATCTCTTCGACGAGGTTCAGTTTGCCGGTTTCACCTGAATACGGTTTTGTCCCCTCACCGGGAAAAAATGACCCTGTGCCGCGCGTCGAAAAACCGCAGTGTGTGTAGTTGCCGATTGCGCCCGCACCCGCTCCCGCCATAGCCTCCGACACATGCGGGGCGGCCTCGTGCGGCACAAAGACGACAACCTTCGCCATGAAGGCGTCACGCGACGGCAAGAGCGGTCGGACTCCCGAGAGTTTCAGCCGCCGCGCCATCAAACCAGCTGTGCCTGCCACGGCGGCATCCGCGTTCCTGTGGCATGTGACAATGTTGACACCGGACTTGACCGCGTTGTAGGCGATCCTGCCGGCGGGCGTGTCGGCGTCCAACACAGCGCCCTCGCGCATGAACGGTTGAGGGTGGTGAACAACGAGGAGCTCGAACCGGCCCGCGGCGGCGGCCTCGACAATCTCAGCGGACAGTTCGATCGCGCAAAGGACTCGAGAGATCGGGGCTTTTCTGGAACCAACAAAGAGGCCGCTCGCGTCCCGCTTTCCCGCGAGCTCCCATGGGTACGCCTCGCCCAGAGCATCCATTATCGCGTCAAGCAACACCATCGCATCGCCTCCAACGGATGCCCGCGCAACCGTCGAGGCTAACCTCCCACCAGTAATTTCCAAAGGAAGCTGTTCTTGCCCACAACCGCCATTATCGCTGTTACAGCAAGTCCCGCGCCGATGACCCCCAAAAATATCCAGAACAGCGCCTTTTTCTTTGGAATGCCAAAGATAAACGCCGCCACAGCCCCCGACCAGGCGCCGGTCATTGGAAAGGGAATGGCCACAAAAACTGCCAGAACCACCTCCGCGTACACCTCGTACTGTTTTTGCCTCTTTCGGCGGGTCCTGTCGAAGAGCCAGTTGAAGAAACGATCCATGATCTTTGAATGCTTCATCAGCCACTCCGACGCCGGCCCCAGCAACCACAGAACAAACGGTATGGGGATCATGTTCCCAGCGATCGCTATCAGGAAAGCCTTCCAGAGCGGGATATGAAAGTACTGACTCGCGAATGGGATCGATCCTCTGAGTTCGGCAAGAGGAATCATGGACAGCAATATTGTGGCGGCGTACCGGTTCATGTGCAGGAACCAGCCGGTCCATGTAAGCGCGAATTCAGGGTGCATCTTGTTACTCCAGAAATAAGCCTGGTATCGATGTTTTTTTAGATAATAGTCGAGATGTCCGTCACTTTCCACTTTCGCAACCAATCAGGGGTCAGGCACCGTCTACCCCTGATCTAGTGACTGGTGGGCGTTACTGGGCTTGAACCAGTGACCTCCGCCTTGTAAGGGCGGCGCTCTCCCAACTGAGCTAAACGCCCGTTGTTGCCGTGATCGCATATATTATCGCACTACTTGCCATCGGGCCCAACCGGTGCGCAATTGTGATACGATATTGGTGTTTGCGGCACAAAGGAGAATCAAGGTTTTGCGGCAAGCTAAACGTGTCTTGAAGCGCATATTTGAAGCTTCGCCCCTCGGCATCGCTATAACAGTCGATGGAAAATTCGTTTACTGCAATCACAAGCAGAGCGATCTTTTCGGGCTTGAATCCCCGATGGAGCTTTGCGGCCGTCGCATCGAAGAGTTCCTGGACGGAGAAGAATTTTCCGCCGTGAGCGAGCTGGAAAATTTCATCAAAATAATCCGCGCCGACGGAAAGCCTGTCACGCTCGAGATTTACGCCACCGAGTTTCCGTTTGAGAGGGAAGCAGGCATCCTGTCATTCTGCGCCAACGTGTCCGAGCGGGTCGCGGCACAGCAGGCGCTGGCCGAATCGGAGGCGTGGCACAGAGATCTCGCGGAGAACGCCAGCGACATCATTCAGAGCGTAAGGCCGGACGGTAGTTTCATGTATGTCAACCGTCCATGGCGCGAGACGCTCGGCTATTCAAAGCGAGAGGTCAAGAACGTCACTTTGTGGGACGTGATTCACTCAGACAGCCAGGCGCACTGTATGGAAGTATTTAAGAAAGCGATATCGGGTGAAGAAGTCAAAAGCGCGGAGGCGGTTTTAGTAACCAAACAAGGAAAGAAAATCCTGGTAGAGGGCAACGTTACGTGCAACATCAAAGATGGCATACCGATTTCGACCAGGGGCGTGTTCAGGGACATCACCGACCGCAGGGCGGCCGAGGAGGAACAAAGAAAAAAGAATGTCGAGCTGGAGTATTTCGCGAATGCGGTCTCTCACGACTTGAAGAGCTCGATCGCGGCAATCCTCCTCGCGAACGAGACGGTAAGGACGCTGTTCTCGGGTGAAATTCCGGAGGGCAAAAGGGCGCTGTTTGACGAGATACTAGAAATGATCGACCAGAGCGCCGGGAGGTGCGGGCGCTTGATAGACGATGTTTATGCCATCTCCGAACTCGGGCGGACGCCCGTCGCCGTTGAAGAAGTCGATGTCGGCGAGATCGTAAGCGATATCCTTTCTGAGAATAAGTCCGAGATCAACGCGAGGGGGATTTCGGTAGAGGTCTCCCCCGTGTTGGGCGCTGTGGAGGCGAATCGTACTTACATCTATCAGATATTCGGCAATCTCATTGGCAACGCGATAAAGCACAACGAAAGCGCGGCGCCGCATGTAGAAATCTCGCGGCTGCCGGATCAACCTGACGGCCGTGTCTGGTTTCTGGTGCGTGACAACGGAGCGGGAATTTCTCAAGGAGAGATCGACAACATCTTCGTCCCGTTTTACAAGGGGGAAGACGCCGGGAAAACCGGGATAGGCCTTGCGATAGTCGAGAAAATCGTACGGTTGTACAACGGCGAGATTCGCGCCTACAACAACGGAGGCGCCTGCTTTGAATTCACGTTGAGTTCAGACAGCGTCTGACGCCTATTTTATGGGAGTCCCGGTCTTGTTCAACTCCCGCAGTGAAATCTGAAGCTTCGCTCCAACTGATGGGATCAAATCCAGGTTCTGTTGAAGCGATTGGTCACTCAAAGCGTTGCCGACCGCTTTCTTGAGATCCTCATGCGAAGACTCGACGCCGGCGAGTTCAACGCTCTTCACCTTCCTGGCGACGTTCATCGTTTGTTTGTACTGGAGTTCGAAGGTGTCCCAAAATATTTCGAGCATTGGATAGGAACTGCAGGTGATGGAATCCAACAGGCAATCAAGCGCCGCCTCGAGTTGTTGGAGTTCGTTCGACAGATTCCGCTTGACCTCCTCCTCGGAGTAGCCGCACCCTGCAAGCGCTACCGCAAGCGATAGTATGACCGGCAAGACCAGCGCGAGAGCGATCGCTTTCTTCATCAGCAAAGAACCTACTCCACCGTCACCTTGAAAACGCGTTCCTCGGCGGGCTTGACGCCCTTTTCATTGGAGCGCGCATACTTCATCATGATATCCGCACTGCCTTTGCTCACTGCCCTGAACGTCCATATCTCGACGCCGCCCGCGCCTACCTTGTCGGGGCCGCCCGACTCGTCGGGTTTGTACACGGAATTGACCTTCTGAATTATTTTCTTGTTGAGCGGCGCGGCAAGCCGCCACTGGAAACCGGTAGTGTGGTTGGATTGGAGGCTGATGGTGAAATCCTGGCCTGCATTGACCTTCATCTCGCTCACGGTTCCATGTGTCTTGCCATTGCCACTGTTGCCACCGTTTCCGCAACCACAGCCGGCCAGAGCCACCAGAACCAGCAGGACAATGGCGCATATTCCCACCACTCGCACAAACACTCTGCTTCGGTTGGAACCTCTCATCAATACCACTCCTTTTTTAAACGCCGCACTCATATTTTGTAGGATCGTGCGCTACGGGTCAAAGCCGGTGGTCGAGTGTCCGCCCATCATCTCGTACGGCTGGATGTCCGCGCGGATCCTCTTGTCCCAGTACATGGCGCGATCAACCACCAAC